>CALMBI010000124.1 GCA_937860115.1 uncultured Arcobacter sp.
AAACTCTCAAAAAAAGGGGATCTTTATCTTCCTGGATCTGATAGTTATATTAAAGGGAACCTCTAAAAATTAATCAATTTTCATAAAATTCTCAAATATGCTTCAAGCTTCTCCTTTGTAATGTTTTTCAAAATATTGCAAATCCCTTTAATAAAGGGGTTTGATAGTGCTTTTTAGCTAAAATATCTATTATACTTATAGAAGTAAAGGCTAAAAAATGGCAGGATTATTTGACTACGAATTTCAATTAGAGAAAATCAATAAACATCAACCACCACTACAGAAATTAAACAAGATACTCTATTTAAGTGGTAGTTCTTTCATTTGGTATTAACTTAAAATTGGGTACAATCGCAAAATTTAAAAAAATTTAAATCAAAAAAGGGGAAAATTATGGCATTAAATGTTTACTATGATAAAGATTGTAACATCGAGTTAATTAAGGCAACAACAGTTGCAATGATCGGATTTGGATCACAAGGTCACGCGCACGCAGAAAATTTAAGAGATAGCGGTGTTAAAGTTATTGTTGGACTTAGAGAAGGTGGAAGTAGCTGGAAAAAAGCTGCTGCAAAAGGTTTTGAAGTAATGAGCGTTGCTGATGCTTCTAAAAATGCTGATCTTGTTATGATTCTTTTACCAGATGAGTCACAAGCAGAGATCTATAAAAATGAGATAGAGCCAAACTTAAAACAAGGTGCTACAATTGCATTTGGACATGGATTCAATATCCATTATGGAAGAATTATCCCAAGAAGTGATATCAATGTAACTATGATAGCTCCAAAAGCTCCAGGACACACTGTAAGAAGTGAATTTGTAAGAGGTGGAGGGATTCCTGACCTTATCGCAGTTGGTGCAAATCCAAGTGGAAAAACAAAAGAATTAGCTCTTTCTTATGCTTCTGCAATCGGTGGAGGAAGAACTGCTATTATTGAAACAACTTTCAAAGATGAAACTGAAACTGACCTATTTGGAGAGCAAGCGGTTCTTTGTGGTGGAGCAGTTTCACTTGTAAAAGCTGGATTTGAAACATTAACAGAAGCTGGATATGCTCCTGAACTTGCATACTTTGAATGTTTACATGAGTTAAAACTTATCGTTGACCTTATGTTCCAAGGTGGAATTGCTGATATGAGATATTCTATTTCTAATACTGCTGAGTATGGGGATTATGTATCTGGAAAAAGAGTTATCAATGACTCTTCAAAAGCAGCTATGAAAGAGATTTTAAAAGAGATCCAAGATGGAAGATTTGCAAAAGATTTCATCCTTGAAGGTCAAGCTGGATACCCAAGAATGAATGCTGAAAGAGCAAATGCTAGAGCATCACTCATCGAGCAAACAGGTGTACAACTAAGATCTATGATGCCATGGATTGCAGCAAATAAAATCGTTAATACTGAAACGAACTAATCTTCTTCCCTGCAGGCTTTCTGCAGGGGATTATCTTCTATAAGAATACAACATTGTCAAATAAAAAAAACAAAAAATCAAGTATCTTCTCAAAGCAAAATACGCAATATTATGTAAATGTAGCAGTCGTACTATTTTTTTTAGTACTTGCTGGCGTTTTAGCAAAAATTTTTATTTTTGATACAATTAAGCCAGAAGAAGAATTAAAAAAAGAGGTAAGAAAATCTCATAATACCTACAATGAGGCAGAAGAACATCATAAATATGAAGAGAAAACAAAAGCTTTGGAGATTGAATATTCTGATAGTAATGAAGCCACTAAGCATGAAACAAAAAATGAAGAGCAAAAAATAGTCAAACAAGAAGATAAAAATTTTCATTTTTTTGATGCTACTACACAACAAAACAATACTGAAAAAAAAATAGTGGAAATGATCGCTTCCCAGCCAACAGTAAAACAAGTAGATACACATAAAGAGCAATCTGATAAAAAACAAAAAAATGAATCTATCGCAAAAGAAAAGTTAGAAACTACAACCAAAAAAACTAGTGAGAAAAAAGTAGTCACTGGATCAAAAGATGGAAAAGCTCGATTGGCTATAGTGATAGATGATATCACAACTCAAAAACAGTTTACAAAAATTCAAAATCTTGGGTTCCCTATCACAATGGCATTTTTACCTCCAACTTCAATGCACAAGCAATCAGCGTCAATCGCACAATCACTACCATTTTATATGGTGCATCTCCCTTTAGAAGCAAAAGATTTTGGCTCAGAAGAGGCAAATACACTTCATGTTGGTGATGATATTTCTACAATAGAAAAAAGGATACAAGAGCTAAAAACACTCTATCCAAATGCAAGGTATTATAATAATCACACAGGAAGCAAATTTACACAAGATGATGATGCTATGGATAAATTGATGCAAGTTATGAAACGTCATAACCTTACGTTTGTAGATAGTAGAACAACATCAAAATCTGTTGTAAAAAAATATGCTCAAAAATACGGAGTGAGATATATCGGGCGTAATGTTTTTTTAGACAATACACCATCTAAAGAATATATTATAGGGCAACTTCAAAAAGCGGTAGATATAGCAAAAACGAATGGGAGTGCTATTGCTATTGGTCATCCTTATTCACAAACGATAGAAGCATTACAAGACTCAAAAGAGCTCTTAAGTGACGTTGAAATAGTACTTTTAAATAAAATATGATTCAAGCTATAGATTTTCATATAAAAGAATTAGAGGATATGAAACAATATCCACGTGAACTTTTTTTTATAGGAGATGATTCATTACTCTCTAAACGTAAAATATCAATGGTAGGAACACGAAAACCAAACCAATATACAAAAAATTTCACAGCACAAATAGCAAAAAAATTATCAGCTAATAAGATAGTGATAGTAAGTGGAGCAGCTATGGGAGTTGATGCTATAGCGCACCAAAATAGTTTGCCTCATACTATAGCAGTTGTAGCTAATGGGCTTGATATTCACTATCCAGCAATCAATAAAAATCTTATACAGCAAATCGAAAAAGAATCTTTAGTTATAAGTCAATATAGAGAAAAAAGTGGAGCAAGAGCATATACATTTGTAGAAAGAAATGAGATTGTTGTAGCACTTGGTGAATGTTTGATTGTTACTCAAGCAGATAGAGGGAGTGGCAGTTTACGTAGTGTTGAATTCGCATTAAATATGGGGAAAAAGATCTATGTTTTACCTCATAGAATTGGTGAAAGTGATGGGACTAATGATCTTTTAGAAAAAGGTTTAGCTACACCAATTTATGATATTGACCTATTTTTAAAAGATCTTGGAATAACAAAAGAGAAGGAAATTTGTGATCCAATTTTAGATTATTGTGCAAAAAATCCAACATATGATGAAGCAGTAGTGCATTTTGGTGGAGCAATTTTTGAATATGAACTTTTAGGAAAAATAGTAATTTCAAATGGGATTGTAAAATTAGGTTAATATTTGTTACTATTACTCTCAATTGATCTAATAAGGAGTTGTAATGAAAAATATCAATCTTACCATGGGATGCTTACTTGTAGTATCATTACTGTCTTTAAATGGTGCACCTCTAAGAGATGCTCAAACACTCTATCAAGTAAAATGTCAGATGTGCCATCTTTCCCAGTCGCCAAAATCAAAAGAGGCTTACAATAAGATGTCTGGTCCATCTATGAATTATGTTATTAAAAATCTCGTATGGGGGATGGAATCAGAACATGATGATATTAAACCTGAAGAGCTCAAAAAAGTTTCAATCGAATTTATGAAAGATTATATTTTTGCGCCAGATAGAAAGAAAACAAATTGTGAAGATGTTTCATTTGATAAATTTGGTGTGATGCCAAACCTCAAAGGGTATATAACAGATGAAGAGCTAGATGTAGTCTTGCCATGGATTTACGATAAGTTTAAACCACATAAAGTAAATGGTAAGTGGGAAGTAGCAAAATAAACTTTTTATTCTTTTATCCAAACTTCTTGATTGTGAGAGATTCCAATCAAGGAGTTTGAAACATTTTTTATATCTTTTGAGATCGCTGTAATATCATTTGGAATATATAAAAATATGTATGGAAGATCATCTGAGATCTCTTTGTAAATCTCTTTGTATATTTTGGATAGTTGTATAAGGTCAGTAGTTTTTTCGCCTAGTTCAATTTTGTTATCGACACTAGGGTTATTATAATTTACAAGATTAAATCCACCTTTTGTATTACTTGAACTATGCCAAATTGATCTAGCATCAGGAAGAAGCCCAAGCCCCCAACCAAGTAAAATAGCATCAAATTTTTTAGGTAACACGATAGTATTTAAAAATGCTTGCCACTCTAATACTTTTATTTTGACATCTATATTTACTTTTTTGAGTTGATGTTGGATAATAAGTGCCGCATTGAGTCTTATTTCATTGTTAGCATTTGTATAAAGAGTAAATGAGAATCTATTCTTATTATCATATCCAAGCTCTTTTAAAAGCTTTTGTGACCTTTTTAGATCATACGATGTTGGCTTTACATTTTCATTATAGGCAAATGAACCTGGTAAAAATGGACCTGTACAAATCTTACCGTGGGAGAAAAATAAGATATCTACCATCTCTTTTTTATCAATAGCAAGATCTATCGCTTTTCGCAATTTTTTATTGTGCCATTTTGGATCTTGAAGATTGAATCCAAGATAAGTATAGGCAAAACTTTGCTTTTCATAGATATCAAAGTTATTTTTAAAATCACTTTTGAGTTGTCTATCTATTTGAAGAGGTGTTAGGGCACCAAGATCTAGTTTTTTAGCTCCCAACATTGCAAATGATGTTGTGCTATCGGGGACAAATTTGTATTGTATGGTATCAATTTTTGGAGCACCATTGTAGTGATGTTTAAAGCTTTTTAAAATTATGTCTTGTGATGGGACAAAGTTTTTGAGTGTGTAAAATCCAGTGCCAATAGGATTTTTATTGAATTTTGAGCTCATAAGATCTTTTTCATTTTTTAAAATATGATAAGGAATCAATCCTACCATCCAAATATGGAGCGCTTTAAAATATGGTTCATTATAGTTAATTAGGAGTTCATAGTCGTTTATTTTTGAAATCTCTTTGACTTTATCAAAATCAGTCGTAAGGGGAGTGAAAATAGCTGGGTTTTTAATCGTATTGTATGTGAAAATAACATCATCTACAGTGCATTTTTTTCCATCATGCCATAAGACATTTGTTTTTAGTTTTATTTTGAGTTTTGTTGGAGTTATAAACTTATAAGTTTCGGCGATATCACATACAACATTTCCATCTTTATCATATTTAAACAATCCACTAAATACAGAGTCACTTATAGTGCTACTAGCACTATCTGTTGCTAGGATAGGGTTTATTCTACTTGGATTTGAGGAGAGTGAAAGATGAAGAGTTGAAGCGTTTATCTCTTTTGAAAATAGAGTAGAAACTAAAAATAAAACCAAAAAAAAATGGCAAGAAGAGAAAAATCTTCTTGCCATTTGAATAGATACCATAAAGATACCGATTATCTTTTTGAGAATTGTGTGCTTTTTCTCGCTTTTTTCTTTCCTGGTTTTTTTCTTTCAACAGATCTTGAATCTCTTGTAAGAAGACCATATGGTTTTAAAATAGCTTTGAAGTTTTCATCATATCTAACTAAAGCTCTTGAAATACCGTGTCTTAAAGCGTCAGCTTGTGCAGAGTATCCTCCACCTAAAGTTTGAGCTACGATATTTACAGATTCTAATTGCTTAGAAACTGATAATGGTTGTTTTACTCTCATTTTAAGAGCTTCGTGACCACCTAGCCACTCATTTAAAGTTTTACCATTAATTGTTAACTCACCTTGACCAACTTCTAGCCAAACTTTAGCAATAGCTGTTTTTCTTCTACCAGTTGCGTATACTTTTGCCATTCTTATTCTCCCTTAACTTGTGCAGTATGTGGGTGTTCAGCACCTTCATACACTTTTAAATTTTTAAGCATTTTTGCACCTAATTTTGTTTTAGGAAGCATTCCTCTTACTGATAATTTGAATAATTTTTCAGGATTATTAGTAAGCATATCTGACATTTTGTGAGTTTTAGTACTTCCAAAATATCCAGAGTGTGTAAAGTAATTTTTAGTAGCAAGTTTAGCACCTGTAAATTTTACGCTTCCTGCATTGATAATGATTACATAATCTCCACAATCAACATTTGGAGTGAAAGATGGTTTATTTTTCCCTCTTAAGATTGATGCAACTTCTGTAATAACTCTACCAAAGATTTTATCTTTAGCATCTACTACAACCCAGTTTTTTTGGACTTCGCTTTGGTTTACTGATTTAGTAAATTTCATCGAGGTTCTCCTTTTGATTTTTTTGTTTTACTAAAAAGAAATAGTTGAAGGGATTGCCTTTTTGTAGTTCTCTATAAGTTTGTGCGGAATAGTAGTTAAAATATACTTATAAAAAGCTTAAATTAAGTGTCTTATAAGATTTATTTGAAAGAAAGAGGGCAAGATCTAATCTCTTGCCGTATTTATACCTGGATTTTGTGGTGTTCCTACATAATCTCCTGGATCATTATAAGCAATTTTTAGTCCTACTAAAATCGCACCTACTACCAAACAAAGAATAATAACTTTATTGATTGTACTTCTTTTTTCAGCAGATTCTTTTCCATTATAATCGTCAATTTTTGACATAGATGGTTCATTATCGATCATGTGTTCCTCCTGATTAAATTTCGCAGATTGTACATCTTTAATCTTAAAAATATATCTATAAATTATCTTAATTATAAATCTAATTTATTGTTATTTGAGATCTTTTGGATGATTAATGAGAAACATAAAAGCAATAAGAGCCAACAGACTTGAAGCAAGATAGAGATACTCTCCATAGATATAACCAGAAAGTATTGCACCCACAAATCCACCTAATCCATACGCAATACCAAGCATAAATTGTTGGGCTAATTTTTTATCTTGATAGATTTGATATAAAAATAAAATTACAGCACTATGATAAAGACCAAAACTAAAAGCGTGAAGTGATTGAGTTAAAAATGCAATAAAAAGTGATGAAGGAAAGAGATAGAGTAAAAACCATCTTAATGCAGTGATAGCTAAAGATATTTTGATAATGAGTATAAGGTTATTTTTTAAAAGTGGGGCTTGATAATAAAACATTGCTACTTCACAAACAATTGCAAATACCCACAAATAACTCACCATCTCTAAGCTTACTCCTTGAGTAGTTTCATAGATAGTAAAAAAATTATAGTACCCACCAAAACTCACTTGCATAAAAAACAAACTCACCCAAAATGGCCAATATTTTAAAAGTGAAAACTTTTCATTGTTTTGGTTTTCTTTGTGATCATCCTCATCATATTTAAGTAATCTGTATGCAATAATTGCTGTAAGAAGTGTTGTCACAAAATAGTAATCAAGAGCGATCTTTGGTTCACTAAGATATTTGGCTAACACAACACTAATAAGTGCAAATCCAATTGATCCAAAGAGTCTTGATTTTCCATAAAGACTTTTTAGTTCTTTAATAGCAATCAGCTCAATATAGGGAAGTAAAACACTAAGGCACACCCCAAGAATAGCATTATTGAACATAAAAAGATAAAAATCATAAATTGTAAAATAAAATAAAAATGATGAAAATACACTCAGAGCCAAAATCCCTTTAAAAAGATTTTGTGTTAGATTGATATGCTTTAAAAACAAAAATGGGGTAGCAAATCTCATAAGTGGAGCAAGTGCGAGTACAATCCCAATTTCAGTTGGGCTATAACCTATATCGTGTAAAACTTTAGGTAAAAAAATAATATAAACACCAACTGCGGCAAAATAAAAAAGATAAAAACCGCTTAGTTTAAAAAAGAGCATTTAAGAAAAATTATTGTGGATCGTTTGGTAAAACTTTGACACAAGTGCCTGAGAGGATATCCCAAAGAGTTCTTCGTTGTTTATTTAAAAAAGGGACAAACAACGGAATGATTGTTAGAAGTGAAAATGTCATAATCATATATCGGCTCATAAAACGAAATGCAAATGGCTTAGAACAACTTTGAGAATTTACAACTGCTATCTCGTAAGCTTTCATCCCTGGAGTTTGCCCTTTGAAATACCAAAATGAGACGATGATGATCAGATGTGGTACAAAAATATAGAGCCATCCATGAAGTTTATCGGCTGCAAAATCTTCACGACTTCCCATCACAAAATAAAAAACTATATACATTAAAGGCATCAACAGCATAAAAGTATCTGTGATAAAAGCTTTAAATCTAGCGATCAAGGGAGCATTACAAAGGATCTTTTTAGCATTATTATTCTTTGTTTCTGGTATTTGAATTTTTCCTTTTTTAACATCTCTCCATCTAGCCACTGTTACACCTTATGATTTGTTTTTTAGGAGGCGATTTTATCATAGGTTTACTTTATTTGGAAAGGTTTTGGTTAATAGTATTTCTTTATTGTAATGATATAAATTGATAATACCATATCAAATAATTAAAGATTACATTTTCTTGGAGTTAAAAATGTTAAAAAAATTACCAAAAAACAATATGGGAACTTCAAACTTAGGGTGGCTGGAGAGTAGATTCCATTTTTCATTTGCAGAGTATCGAAATATTCATAATATGAATTTTGGAGTTTTGAGAGTTTTAAATGATGATATTATTCATCCAAAAAGTGAGTTTGATATGCATCCTCATAGAGATATGGAGATTATCTCTTATGTTGTACAAGGGGAGATAACTCATAAAGATTCTATGGGAAATAGTGAGACTCTTAAACAAGGGGAAGTGCAATATATGAGTGCAGGCACAGGAGTCTTGCATAGTGAATATAACCTGCATGAAAGTGAAGATTTACGGCTTTTACAAATATGGATTTTGCCTCCAAAGAAAAATCTTCCACCATTGTATGGTTCATATAGATTTACACCTGAACAATCAAAAGATAGATTTTTAAATATTGTCTCATCACTTGAAGGTGATGCACAAATTAAAATCTATCAAGATGTAAATATGTATGTTTCTAAATTGACACAAGAAAAAAGTTTGGAGTTTACATTACAAAATGATAGACAAATCTATTTTGTACAAATCGAAGGAAGTTCACTTCTTGATAGCATGCAACTTGATGCTGGTGATGCTATGGAGATTACACAAGAAACAAAAGTGTGTATCAAAGCTTTAGAAGATTCACATTTTTTATTTATTGAGATGGCTCATGCATAACTCCTGTGGTATAATTTTATTTTTAAAAAATAGGGAATACAATGGAACAGTACATAAAAGAAACATTAGAGATTTTATATCAAGATCAATACCTAGTAGCTGTTAATAAGCCCTCTGGGCTTTTGGTCCATAAATCCCCAATAGATAAAGATGAGACTCGGTTTGCTTTACAAATTGTAAGAGATCAAATTGGACAATATGTATATCCTGTCCATAGACTTGATAAACCAACTTCTGGAGTACTTCTTTTTGGACTTACTAAAGAGGTGGCACAAAATTTTTCAGATATGTTTTTAGATGGAAGTGTTGCAAAAACTTATGTCGCCATCACAAGGGGACATACTCCAGAATTTGGTCTGATTGACCATCCTTTAACTCAAATGCTTGATACAAAAGAGCAAAAATTAGCAGGAACTACAAAAGATGCTCAAGATGCACAAACAGAGTTTCAAAGAGTAGCAACCGTTACTCTGCCAATTTTAGTGGATAAATATCCTACTACAAGATACTCGTTTGTCAAACTTAAGCCAAAAACAGGAAGAAAACACCAACTCCGCCGTCATCTAAAACATATCTCACACCATATAGTTGGTGATACAAAACATGGACGAGGAGAGCATAATAAATTTTTTAGAGAACATTTTGGGATACATAGACTACTTTTACATGCATTGGAGATAAATTTTCTTCACCCAATTTTACAAAAAGAGCTTACGATACAAGCACCTTTTGATAATGATTTTAAAAAATTATTTCAAGAGTTTGGTTGGATTGGAATCGAGATTTAAAAAAGTTTAAAAAGAGAGAAAAATTATTTTCTCTTTTTATTTTGTGTCTTTTATAGGTAGAGTTAAATCCTTGACTACACTTTATTGTTAAAATTCAAAATGGAGAATAACATAGAAGTATGAATAGAAAATGAAAAAAGAGAAGATGAGAGATTAATTCCCTCTACTTCCTGGTTTATATGCAACACTTCCCTCTTTACACATAGGGCAATCCTCTGGTGCATACATCTCAAATGTAAAGTCTTCCAATGCAAAAAGTGGTACATTTGCTGGAAGTTTACAGTTTGCTTTTGGAGTACCTTCAACTCCATCTCGTACACAAAAACCTCTATTAGCTAATGCAGCGTATCCTACGATAATTCCACCAGCTAGCTCGATTTGTTTCGCTGCTTCTAAAGCACTTCCACCAGTTGTGATGATATCTTCACATACAAGGTATTTTTCTCCAGCTTTTACTTCAAAACCTCTTCGGATACTCATTTCACCATCAACTCTCTCAGCGAAAATAAATCTTACATCAAGTGCAGTTGCAAGTGCAAATCCTGCGATAAGCCCACCAAGCGCAGGTGAACAAACAGCATCAATTTCGATTCCACTTGCTTTTATTTGAAGAGCTAAAGCATCGGCTAAAAGTTTTGCAGTTTTTGGATCTTCAAGTACTTTTGCACTTTGAAGATAGTTTCTTGAGTGGTTACCACTACTTAATTTAAAGTGACCAGTTAAAAGAGCATTTGAATCTTTATAAATTTGTTCAATATTCATGATTATACCTTTAAGATTTCAGCTTCTTTAGCTTTTAATGTATCATCTGCTTTTACGATAAATGCATCTGTGATTTTTTGTACTTCCGCTTCAGCTTTTTTTGTTTCATCATCTGTAATAGCTTTATCTTTTTGAAGTTTTTTGATTTTATCGTTACTATTTTTTCTGATATTTCTGATTGCTACTTTTGCATTGTCAGTCATAGTTTTTGCTTGTTTTGCACTCTCTTTTCTTTGATCAACAGTCATTGGTGGGAAGAATAGTTGTACACATTCACCATTATTGTTTGGATTTACTCCAATATTTGCGATTTGGATAGCTTTTTCAATAGCCCCTATAAGACCTTTTTCCCATGGCGTGATTTTAATAGTTGTTGCATCAGGAGTTAAAATTTGAGCAACTTGAGATAAACCTGTTTTGCTTCCATAGTAATCAACAGTAACATTGTCTAAGATTGCAGGATTTACTTTCCCAGTTCTTAATGTTTGGTAATCTCTTTTAAGAGCTTCAATACTTTTTTCCATAGCTGCTTTTGTTTCGCTATAAATTTCATTTAACATTTTTTCTCCTTGATTGTAAATTTGAGTGATTAAAACTAGTAGAGAAAGAATCTCATACTAGATTATTTTGTAGCTGGTGCTACTGGTGCAGAAGGTGCTGGTGTTGCAGCCTCTGTTGTCGGTACTACTGGTGCTACAGGAGCTACACTTTGTGATGCAGGTACTTGTGGGATGAGGCTATTTGCATTAATTGTATCTACAACACTTTTTTGTCTTTCGCTATTGTATGTATACCCTAAAGTGATAGTATTGATAACAAATAGTGCTCCCAAAATAAATGTTGCTTTCACTAAGAAATTTGCTGGCCCTTTTGCTCCAAACATTGTATCATTGCTCCCACTATATGCTCCAAGTCCCATACTTGAGCTTTTTTGAAGTAGTACAGCAATAACGATTAAGATCGTTAATACAAGTTGGATGATCAATAATGTTGATGCCATTTATATGTCCTATTTTTTAGAAATTTCGCGAATTTTATCAAAAACATACTAATATGAAGATAAAATAGCCTTATGACAGTAGAGAACCAGTTTACAAAGTACGCCAAAGATTATGATGATCATAACATTATCCAACGAATCGTCTCAAAAGCATTAGTGAGAGAGATAGAGGGAAAACCACAAAAAATTTTAGAATTAGGATGTGGTAGTGGACAGATCATCAGACAAATCGATTGGGAATTTGATAGCTATAAAGCGATAGATTTTTCACGCAGTATGTGTGAATTACATCCCAAAAATAAAAAAATTGTTGTGAAATGTTTTGATTTTGATTCTTTGGAGTTTCAAGAAGATATCAAAGATGAAAGATATGATCTTATTATTTCCTCTTCAGCAATGCAATGGTCAAAAAATATCAAAGAACTTTTAGCAAATATTTTACCAAAAACGAAACAATTTAGAGGGGTGCTTTTCACATCAGATACTTTTAAAGAGATCTATGAAATTACGAAAAAAGAAAAATCTATCCTATCACTGCAAGAGATCAAAGAGGCATTCTCATCTTATAATGCGACATTTGAAGTTTTTGAATATAAACTTCATTTTGAAAATAAAAAAGAGTTGTTTGACTATATTAAAAATTCAGGTGTTGGTGGTGAATCAAAACTTGATTTTAAAGAAGCCAAAAATCTCTATAAAAACTATAATTATGATTTTTTATCTTTTGAAGTTGTTTTCGTTACCATCTAAAAATTAACAACTACTCAATTATTACTCTTTGATTACAATTTCGCTTAAGCTATAGTTTACTATAATCCGTAACTTTTTTACACACTAGAAGAGATAATAAGAAAAAAAGGATAACAACTTGCTTGATACAACATTGATCGTTTTATGTGCAGGAAATTCGAGTAGGTTTGCCTTGGAGCCTAAAAAACAATGGCTTAGATGTGGTGATGAACCACTTTGGCTTTATGTTACAAAAAAGCTTATGGGGTATCAAGATTTTTCAAAAGTTATTATAGTAGCCCATAAAGATGAGCTAAAATATATGCAATATTTTACTGATGAGGTAGAATTTGTAGCTGGTGGAGACGAAAGACAACACTCTATGGCAAATGGTTTACAAAATGTAACATCAAAATATGTTATGGTAACAGATGTTGCAAGAAGCTGTATCCCTAAAACAGTTATCGATGATCTTATGAATCATAGGGGAAATGCAGATTGTATAGTTCCTTATTTACTTATTTCAGATACTGTAGTATATGAAGATACAACTATCAATAGAGATCAGATTAAATTGATTCAAACACCACAATTAAGTAGTACAGAAAAACTAAAAAGTGCACTGAGCCAAGATGCTATCTTTACAGATGATAGTAGTGCGATTAAAAGCATTGGTGGAACTGTGTATTATGTGAAAGGTTCATCAGAGTCTATCAAACTGACTTTTGGTGAAGAGCTAAGCAAAGTAACTTGTTTACCTAAACCATCAAAAGATTATTTTGTTGGTACTGGGCTTGATATCCATCCATTTGAGGATGGGAAGCAGATGGTTCTTGGTGGAGTAAAAATCAAAAGCGATTTTGGATTTAAAGCGCATAGTGATGGAGATGTGCTTATTCATAGTCTTATTGATGCACTTTTAGGAGCATGTGGAGCTGGAGATATTGGTGAATTTTTCCCTGATACGGATCAAAAATATAAAAATGCTGATTCTACACTACTCTTAAAAGAGATTGTTGCATTTATTAAAAATGTAGGCTTTAAAATCATCAATGTTGATCTTACTATCCTTGCTCAAGTTCCAAAGATCAATCCATATAAACTGGAGATGAAAAAATCTCTTTCAAAACTTTTAAGTCTTCCAATGCAACATATCAATATTAAAGCAACAACAGGTGAAGAGCTTGGATTTGTTGGAAGAAAAGAGGGAGTCGTGGTGCAATCTGTTGCAAATTTGAAATATTTTGATTGGAGTGAATGATGGTGAATGTATTAATCTTAGAGGATGATATCTATTTAGCGCAAAAGGTATCATCAAAACTTCAAGATGATGGTTATAATGTGAGCCATTATGCCTCGATCAATGAAGCTGATACGAGAAAATTGTATGATACAGTACTCCTTTCTACAAATATTCCTGTTGGAGACACTATAGAGATCATTAAAAAGTTTCCTACATGTAATATCATATTGCTTGTATCGTATGTGAGTGATGCTACAGTCACAAGGCCACTAAAAGCTGGCGCTAATGATTATGTCCTTAAACCATTTAGTATTGATGAACTACTTCGAAAAATAAGACATTATGAAGAGTTCAAAAAACTCCAAGTACAAAATAGAGCATTGGAAGATTATATGAATTTTTTATTCCAATCAACAACACAAATAGCTGATCTTCCAACAAAATTTCCATACTTAATCGAAACAAATGATCAAAAAGAAGCTGATAAAATCGTATTTGAACTCTCTAAAAAAATGAAAAAGGGGATCGAATTTGTATCTTTAACAAAAGAATTTAAATTTGATTTTGCAAATGTAAAAGATAAACTGATCTATATTTATGATTTTCATAATATTAAAAATAGTTCAAAAGAATTGCTTTTAAAAAATATCAAGGAGTATGATGTAGTTCTTTGCTCACTTGATTTGGTTGATCATTTTCCATACGAAAGAACAAGTATAAAAAAAGAGATCAGAGCGACTCAAAACGATACGATTTTGACGATTAATGAGTATGTAAAAATGATGGTTGTAAATTTTCAAAATACATATCCTGATACAGAACTCAGTAAAAAACTTGGGATTAGTAGAAAATCACTTTGGGAAAAAAGAAAAAAATTTGGAATAGAGAAAGATAAAGCATGAGTAATAGTGGAAGAAAATTATTTTTAACACTTTTTTATAGTGGATTATCAAAAAAAGCACCAGGAACTGTCGGAAGTTTTGTAGCACTTATTTTAGGATTTATCGTACTCTATTTTTTCAATCCTACTACACTTTTTTTACTCTCTATTTTGATAACAGTGATTGCAGTTAAAGAGATAGATATTTATGAAAAAGAGGTCGGAACTCACGACAATAGTGAGATAGTTATCGATGAGCTTGCTGGTATGTGGATAGCTATGAGTATCGGTGGGGTGCTGAGCGAAAGTTTGTTGCTTGGTTTGATTGCGTTCGTATTCTTTAGGATATTTGATATTTGGAAACCTTCCATTATTGGTAAGATTGATAGAGAAGCTCCTGGTGGACTTGGTGTGATGGGTGATGATGTTGTTGCTGGGATATTTGCTGGGCTTTGTACCGCTTTAGTGAATCATTTGATAGTAACTTTTATATAAACCTAAATTGTAAAATTTGAGCAAAGATTAAAAAAACTTGGTTACTATAGCCAAAAATTTTAGATAGGATAAAAAAGATGTTAGATAAAAATATAATTAGTAGTGAAATGTTGGTACATATTCCAATGTGTACACATAAAGAACCAAATAAAGTATTAGCTGTTTCTGCTGATGATGCTATCAAAAAGGAACTAGCAAAGTATGACGCAGAGGTTGTTTATAGTGATAGTTTTAATGTTGAGGGTACTTTTGATGTAGTGCTTTTTAATGGAACTGAACTTGATGATATTATGATGGCAAATGTAATGAGAAATCTTGATGGAGCATCTGGTGTATTTGCTTCTAAAATAGTTTCATTTGATGAAAATAGTGAGTTAATGAAAAATGATCTAGGAACAGTAGCTAAAAATTTTTGGATCGCTATGCCTTACAAAAGTGATGCTGGAATGATGATATTAGCTTCTAAAAAATACCATCCACAAGCTGATATCATTTTAGATAGAAGTGATTTTATAGAGGCTAGTTATTACAATACAGAGCTTCATAATGCTTCATTTGTGATGCCAACTTATATCCAAAAACCTTTAACAGGAATAGCTAAAAGATAATCTAAACACAATATCAGCACTACTGCTTTGTTGAAAATTATTGATTTACAATAAGTAAACCTTCAAATTTTCGCCTCGCATTAGCACTAATCTTGAGTTTAGTGAATAAATCTTAAAAAAGGAAATCGATGTTTAAAAATGCAATAGTCTTAACAGGTGGAATAGCAACAGGAAAAAGTACTGTAGCAAATCTGTTTATGTTGCATGGATTTTTAACAATTGATGCAGATAAGATAGCACATAAACTTTTAGATCTTCATAGCGATCAGATTGCTTTGCTTTTTGGAGACGAGTATGTTGAAGATGGAAAAGTGAAAAGAAAAAAACTTGGTGCTTTGATTTTTAATAATAAGGTCGAAAAGCTAAAACTAGAGCAATTTATCCATCCTCTTATTAAAGAGGAGATCCAAAAAGAAGCTGCTCTTTTTGAAGAGAAAAACAAGCCTTACCTCATAGATATCCCACTTTTTTTTGAAAATGGGAATTATGATATTAAACGAAGTGTCGTTGTGTATACTCCAAAAGAGTTGCAAGTGCAGAGGCTTCAAAAAAGAGATAGTTGTGATGAGGTTACGGCTCTTAGTAGAATCAATAATCAAATGGATATTGAAAAGAAAAAAACACTTGGAACTTTTGTGATCGATAATAGTTCTAATCTAAAACATTTAACTTCTGAGGTAGAAAGGGTAAAAGATGCAATACTCAAAATATGATGCAAGTGGAAATACTTTTGTAATTTTCCATACAAATGAGAGAAAAGATTATTCACAGTTGGCGATAGAGTTATGTAAAAAAGAGGAAGTTGATGGACTTATCGTTGTTGTTCCTCATATTGTATATGATTTTGAATGGCTTTTTTATAACAATGATGGATCAACTGCTACGATGTGTGGCAATGGCTCACGAGCAGTCGCACATTATGCATATTCAAATAAAATAGCTGGAACTTTTATGAAGTTTTTAACAGGTGCAGGGGAGATCAATTGTACAGTTGAAGGTGATATTGTAGAAACTCAAATGACCAAGCCTTTTGAAGTACAAGCCTCATTTGAAGAGGAAGGATTTACTTGTTGGATAGTAAATACGGGTGTGCCACATGTTGTTATTATTACAGATGATCTCAATCAATTTGATCTTGGCGTTTGTGCAAGACTAAGAAAAAAATATAATGCAAATGTAAACTTCGCTAAAGTAGAGGATCAAAAACTTTATGTAAGAACTTTTGAGCGTGGTGTAGAAGGTGAAACACTAGCATGTGGGACTGGAATGGTTGCTTCATTTTTACGAGCTTTTAATCTTGGACTTGTTGGAAGTAGTGCGAAAGTGTATCCAAAAAGCAATGAAGAGCTTACGATTAGAAAAGGTGATGATACACTCTATTTTAAAGGTGCTGTAAAATTTGTATCGATAGGTGAGTTCTAAATCGAATATCTAGCACTTTTTATCTCAGCTTTTATATCAGCGACTCTATTTCCTCTTGGAAGTGAGGCGCTTTTTTTATATGACCTTACTTTAGATCTTACTCCAGCAATACTCTTATTGATTGCAACACTTGGAAATAGTTTAGGTTCTGTAGTAAACTATTATTTGGGATTAAAGGGTGAAATCTATTTGGTTGAAAAAAACTATATCAAAGAGAGTTCATTATCTAAAAGTAAAAAGATATTTTCAAAATATGGAAGTTATAGCTTATTACTTTCATGGGTACCTATTATTGGTGATCCAATCACTTTGATAGCTGGAGTTTTTAAGTATGATTTTAAAAAGTTTTTGATTTTGGTTACGCTAGCAAAATTTGGTAGATACCTCTTTTTGCTAGTTGGATATAGTTATTTTGTTGCAGATTAGAGATAAGTTTTGTTATACCAAAGGCTAAAAACATACAAAGCATAGGTGTGTTGTTTTAGCTTATTATTTTTTGCATAGCTAAACAACTCTTTTATGTAAGACTCATTAAAAAGATTGTGTGCGTTGTTTGCTTTTAAAATTGTATTTACGACACTATCTCCAAATTCTTCTATAAGCCACTCATTATAAGGGCTATTAAACCCTTTTTTTCTTCTTTCAACAATCTCTTTTGGAAGATATTTATAGGCTATTTTTTTTAGAAGATATTTATTAGTATCTCCAAGTTTCAGTTTACTATCTATTGAAAATGCAAGATCTACAAGCCTAAAATCCAAAAAAGGATTTCTTGCTTCTACTCCATGAGACATTGTGATCTTATCTACTTTAGAGAGTAAACTTTCTCCAAGCCAAGTCTCCATATCGATACTGCTCATCCAATCTATTGGATCAAGTTTTTCTATTGGTTCATCAAAAAGTGGTACTTTTTTAAAGAGTTTACTTTTTTGAGACTTCGTGAAGATCTCACCAAAACTATTATAAATTGTTTCATCATTAAAAATTCTTTGTAAATACTCTATCTCTTTTGTATTGGAACTAGCTGTGCCAAGATTGAGTTTTAAAAATTTTTGTTGCTCTTTGGTGAGGGTTTTTTTGAACTCATAAAAATCATAAAACTTTTGGTAGTTGTTGTACCCTAAAAAGAGTTCGTCGCTCCCCTCTCCACTCATGACAGTTTTTATCCCGTGACTTTTTATAATTGATGAGAGATGAAAAAGAGGAGAAGATGCATGATCTGCATGGGGTTCTTCTAAGCTTTCTAAGACTTTTTCAAAGTTGTCTAAAAAATCTTTTTTTGTAAATTTGACTGCGGTATGGTCGCTATTGATATGATTAGCAACTTTTAAAGCATATGGTAATTCGCAATATTTTTCGTATCCCTCATAGCCTATACTAAATGTTTGTATCTTTTTGCCTGTAACTCTTGCATAGATTGTACTAATTAAACTACTATCTATCCCACCACTAAGGAGTGATCCTATCTCGACATCACTATGGAGACGCTCCTCTACACTTTTGATAAGTGTATTTTCTATTAAATGAAGTGCAGTTGGTTCATCATGGATTCTTTTATAGGTTTTGAGTCGATAGTATTTTTTGATAGAGAGTTTATTGTTTTCATAGAGCAAATAGCTAGCTTTTGGAAGTTTATAGATCCCTTCATAAAAAGTGTTTGGTGTGAGTGGTGTGAAGTATTGGAGATACTGACTAAGAGCAATACGGTTCATCTTTGGAGTAAACCCAATAGCTTCTATAATAGGTTTGATAAGACTAGAAAATACAAATTGTCCATCTTTTTCATAATAATAAAAAGGCTTTTTTCCATATCTATCTCTCGCACAAAAATAACGATTTTTATCTTTATCAAAGATACAAAAACTAAAAGCACCATTGAGTAGTTTTAAAAATTCAGAATCGTATTTTTGATAGAGTCTTACAATCACTTCTGTATCGCTTTTTGTTAGACACTCTAGATTTTCACTTATTTTTAGTGCTTCGTAATTATATATTTCGCCGTTGAAAACAATCGTGATATGATCAAATGTCAGTGGTTGATTTGCTTCTTTGTCTAAATCTATGATCGCTAAGCGAGTGTGCCCAAAATAGTTATTATCTATTTGAGTTGTTCCTAGATTATCTGGACCTCTATCGCTTAGCAACAATGTAAGCGTATCAAAATCTTTATTTGGCTTGAAGTTAGCTCCAATTATTCCACACATTAGATACCACCTATAAATGAAGCACCAAAAAAGTGTTGGATCACTTGTAATAAAAAGTAAAAACAAAGTAAAAAAGTGATTGTAGAAAATAAAACGATACTAGTTACATCAAGTGGTTTACATTCATAAAGTGCTGCAAGGTTGACATTATTAACAGCAAGTGGTGTAGCAAGAGATACAATAAGGATCGAAGCTACAAAAGGATCAAGTTCAAAAAGTAATACTGTAGCTATCCCAACAGCTGGAACAATAAATAATTTTACAAGTGTTGTAGAAAAAGTAAGTTTAAAATTTTGTATTTTAAATCCCACTTTTGCTAAATAGATCCCAAAGATCATAAGTTGTAAAACGATAGCACTATATGATCCCATCTCCAAAGCACGATCGATCTGCGGCAAAATAGTAAAATCATAATAGTTAAAAACAAGTGCAAAGATAGCAAACCAAAGGATTGGTATCTTTATCATTGAAAGGAGTGATTCTTTGAGAGTATATTTCTCCCTAGCAAGTAAAAAAATTCCAACTGTGTAAATAAAAAATATATTAGCAATATTGATAATGCTTGTATATGGAACACTTGCCATCCCAAAAAGAGCGATCCCAAGTGGGATAGCAAGATTGCCTGTATTTCCTATAAGTCCTGTACTCATAAAGATAGACCTATCTTTTTTATTAGAAAAAAGAAGTGGAGCTACAAACATCAGAAGAATAAGTGTAAAAGTAACCACCACAAAATAGATAAAAGGGGTAAAAAGAAGATTGTAGTCTATTTTAGTTCTTGTAAGTCCCCAAAATGTGAGTATTGGTTGTAAAAAATAGATTGAGATCAAGATGAAAGATTTTTCATCGATCTCTTTTTGAAATATTTTTTTTGCACTAAATCCAAGAAGAATAAAAGAGTAGATCACTACAACCGAGAGTAAAGCTTCCAAAGAAAAAAATCTTATCTATTATTCAATATATTTTGGAGCATCTTTAGCTTGCAATGCCATAAGCTCATTTTGAACAGTGATCAATCTATCTCGTAAAATTGCATTTTCACGTGAAAGATCGTTTGCTCTTTTTAAAGAATCTACGCTTTTTAATTTTTCATTATCAGCAATACCTATCAGTTTATCTTTTAAAAGGGTCATCTGTTGCTCATAATACTGGAAAAGTATCGATTTTTTCAAGTTAGATCCTGTGAAAATATTTTGCGATGACTATATCTAGCCACATAAGGATTTATATTATCCAAAAAGTTATTATAAAGACTTAAACCTGCTTAGTGTAAAATATCTGCCTTATGAAAAACACAATTTTAGAAATAATCAAAAAAAGACCCCTAGTAATAGATGGGGCGATGGGAACTCAGTTACAGTCATTTGATATACCAAATGAGGCTTGGATAGATGAAAATGGGAAAAATCAAGAGGGTTGTAATGAACTTTTAAATGCAACTGCACCTGAAATTTTAGAACAAATCCATGAGAACTATGCACTTGCAGGTGCTGATATGATAAAGACTAATACTTTTGGTTCGATGGATTGGGTACTTGATGAGTATGAGATGGGGCATAGAAGCTATGAGTTGTCAAAACTTGGAGCTTCTCATGTAAAGAAAATCTGTGAGAAATATGCAACTGTTGATAAGCCTCGATTTGTACTAGGTTCAATTGGTCCAGGGACAAAGCTACCAAGTTTAAAACATATTGATTATGATACTATGTATCGTGGGTATGTTACGATGGCAAAAGGGCTTGTTGATGGTGGTGTTGATCTGTTTTTGGTGGAAACTTGCCAAGACCCACTCCAAATAAAAGTGGCACTTCATGCACTTCAAGACACCGCACCTCAAATTCCAATAATGGTAAGTGTAACGATTGAACTAAGTGGTACTATGTTAATTGGGACTGATGCAAATACAATTGCTACTATTTTAGAGCCTTTTGATATTTTATCTTTGGGATTTAACTGTGGAACAGGACCTGAACAAGTTAAAAAACATATCGAAATCCTTTCACAAATATCAAATAAACCACTTTCAGTTCATGCAAATGCAGGATTGCCTCAAAATAGAGGAGGAAAAACTTTCTATCCAATGGGCGCTGATGAGTTTGCACAAATTGAGCAAACATTTATGCTCTACAATGGAGTGTCATTTTTAGGTGGATGTTGTGGAACGACACCAGAGCATATCAAAGCATTAGCAGATGCAGTTTCAAAAATGACCCCAAAAATCCCACTTGGAACTCATCCAAAAAGTTTGGCTTCCCTTTTTGCACCAGTTCCACTCAAACAAAAACCAGCGCCACTTTTAGTAGGTGAACGAAGTAATGCAACAGGGAGTAAAGCTTTTAGAGAACTTCTCAAAGCAAATGACTATGAAGCGACTCTCAGTGTCGCTCAAGAGCAGGTACGTTCAGGAGCTCATGTGATTGATGTGAGTGTTGGATTTGCAGGACGAGATGAAACAAAAGATATGAATGAGGTTGTATCTTTGTATGCACAAAAAATTGCACTTCCACTTATGCCAGATAGTACTCAAATCAAAGCACTTGAAGAAGCTTTAAAATTAATCGGTGGAAAAGCGATTATAAATTCAGTGAATCTTGAAGATGGTATTGAGCGATTTGATGAGATTTGTAAATTAGCAAAACGATTTGGAGCAAGTTTGGTTTGTCTTGTGATTGATGAAGTAGCGATGGCAAAAACGAAAGAGAAAAAGGTTGAAATAGCTGAGAGAATTTACCAAAGAGCTGTAAATGTTCATGGCCTTGACCCAGAAGATTTAGTTTTTGATATGCTTGTTTTTACAATAGGAAGCGGTGATGAGGAGTATCACACAGCTGGAATTGAAACGATTGAAGCGATAAGAGAGTTCACAACAATGCACCCAGAAGTTGGGACAACTTTAGGGCTTTCAAATATCTCTTTTGGACTAGATGCAAAAGCAAGAGTTTACTTAAATAGTATCTTTTTACATCATTGTATTGAAGCGGGGCTTAGTTCAGCAATAGTCAATGTAAAACACTTAGTTCCTCGTCATAAAATGAGAGAAGAGGATATAAAAGCTTGTGAAGATTTACTTTTCAATCGTCGAGAAAATGGTGACCCACTTTTTGCATTTATTGAACATTTTAGCGATATTGAAGCGGTTGCGGAACAAAGTGATGAGGAGTTTAATAATCTTCCAAAAGATGAAAAAATCAAAAAACTTCTCCTTGATGGTGCAAAAGAAAAAATCATAGCTCTTGCTTTAGAGTTTAAAGATGAGGTTGGTGCTGAGGTTATTGTAAATGAATGGCTCATTGATGGGATGAAAATCATAGGGGAGCTTTTTGGAAATGGTCAAATGCAACTTCCTTTTGTACTTCAAAGTGCTGAAACTATGAAAGCTTGTGTTGATGCACTTCAACCATATCTACCAAAAATTGAAAAAGAGAGTGATACAACACTGGTACTTGGAACTGTAAAAGGGGATGTTCATGATGTTGGGAAAAATCTAGTTGATATTATCCTTTCAAACAACGGTTTTAAAGTTGTTAATATCGGAATCAAAGTGAGCATTGAAGATTTTATAAAAGCTTCAAAAGAATCGAATGCAATGGCAATTGGGATGAGTGGATTACTTGTAAAATCAACTAATGAGATGAAAGCAAATCTTGAAGCACTCAAAGATGCAAATATCCATTTGCCAGTTCTTTTAGGTGGAGCGGCACTTACAAAAGCTTTTGTAGATGATTTTTGCAGACCTATTTATGATGGACCAATATTTTATTGTAGAGATGCTTTTGATGGGGTAGTTGCTATGCAAAGGCTTGAAGCTTGTAATGGAGACTTTAGTAAAGTTGATACCAATATGGCAGCTGATTTGATTAGGGAGAGTGATGTAAAAAAAGAGGAAAAAATCTTATTTGACCCTTCGATTCATACTCCAAAACTTTTAAATAATCATAAAACTTATAAACCACCATTTATGGCAAGAAAAGTCTTAGTTGCTCCAAAAGAGTATCTAGGAGATGAGCCAAAAGGGCAATGTTCAAAAATAGAATGTAATAGTAGTTTTGATAAAGAGTTGGCTTTTAAATGGATAAATCATCGAGTTTTATTTAGACAACGATGGGGATACAAACGAAATAAAATGGCAGTTGATGAGTTTAAAAAACAAGAGGAAAAAGTTGTTGTGCCATTGTATGAACGACTTAAAAAACAATTTTTAGATGAGAATATTTTTGACCCAATCGGAGTGTATGGATATTTTTATTGTAAAAGTGAAGATAATAAATTGCATATTTATGATGAAAATAAGCAAAATATTTTGACAACTTTTACTTTCCCAAGACAAGGAAAAGCACCACATAGATGTTTGGCTGATTATTTCAAATCTGATGAGTTTGATGTTGTAGGATTTACCCTAGCAAGTGCAGGACATCAAATCACACCATTTGAGCGAAAGCTGTATGATGATGGAAAATTTAGTGAATACTATAGTGTGCATGGATTGGGAGTAGAGTTAGCTGAAGCCTTAGCGGAGATTTTGCATAAACAAATACGACTTGATTTGGATATTGCACAAAAAGAGAAACCAACTCTAAACGATGTTCGAATGAAACAGTATGAGGGGTGCAGATATAGCCCAGGGTATGCAGCTTGTCCCGATTTGTCGATGAATAGACAAATATTTGATCTATTAATCCCTGAAGATTTTGGAATAACATTAAGTGAAACATACCAAATCGACCCTGAACAAAGCACAGTTGCGATTGTGGTACCAAATAAGGAAGCACATTATTTTAATGTATAGGAAAAATAAAATAACAAACTGACATACTTTCAAAGCAAATCTTCTTTTTTTGATACACTTCATAAAATAATGCGGGAGAATCAAAAATGGAGATGATTTTAAATGAAAATATAGAAATCAAAATCTATGAGATATGAGAGATGAAAGTGGTACTTGATAGTGATTTATATATCTACATACAAAGCTTCAAAAAACTCAAACAGAGTGTAACTTAAGTTATACTTGACATCATATATGCTATCATTTTGTATGAATGTAGTTGTTGATTGTAATATTTTTATCTCGGCTGTGTTATCTCAAAATGGATTGGCCGTAAAGGTTTTAGAAAAAGCTTTGAGTGGGGAAGTTATTCCACAGTTTGGACAAAAGCTTTTTAGTGAATACGAAGATGTTTTGAATAGAGAGCATATTATCTCAAATTCAAAACTTTCCATCGGAGAGATAGATGAGCTTTTAAATGCCTTGATGAGTATCTCAAAATGGGTTGAGATTTATTATTTGTGGAGACCAAATCTCAAAGATGAGGGGGATAATCATCTAGTAGAATTAGCGGTTGCTTCAAATAGTAAATATATTATTACACACAATACAAAAGATTTTGAAGGACAACAATTGCAGTTTGACTTTGAAGTAGTTACTGCAAAAGAATTTTTAGAAAAGGAGTTTTCAAAATGAGTGCTGTTACATTTAGATTGCCAGAAGGCAAATATGAAAGATTAAAACAATTGGCAAAAAGTCAAAATATTAGTGTAAATCGTTTACTTGATGAATTATCTACAATTGCACTTGTGGCTTACGATACAAAAACTAAGTTTGAATCAAGAGCTTCAAATGGTGATACAAAACGAGGTTTAGAGATTTTAAAAAAGCTTTAAATGAAAAGTTACGATCTAAGGAGACAAAATAATGCAAAAACTCTTTTTTATTTTACTTTTGTATTTTTCTTTATTTGCAAGTTCCTATGAAGAAGCGATGAAATTGTACGATGAAAGAAAATACGAAGAGGCTTTTAAGATACTACTAAAACTTGCTGATAATGGGGATCCAAAAGCTCAAAATGATGTAGGGATTATGTATGAGACTGGGCAAGGTGTAAAAGCAAATTTTAAAGTTGCATCAAAATATTATAGTGATAGTGCCCAAAGAGGCTTTGCAGAGGGGCAATGTAACTATGGGCTTATCAAAAAAGCTCAAAAGAAATATAATGAAGCAGTTTCATTATTTCAAAAAAGTGCAGATCAAGGAAATAGCTGTGGAGAACACTATTTAGCGGTGATGTATCAGCATGGTAAAGGGGTTCGAAGAGACTATGAAAAAGCACTTGAATACTATAAAAAAAGTGCTACAAAAGGATATATTGAATCACAATCAAATCTTGCTGTGATGTATGAAAAAGGGAAAGGAATACCGATTAATATCCCTGAAGCTATTCGTTTGTATACACTTGCTGCTGATAATGGTGATGCTATAGCACAGTATAATCTTGGAATGATCTATTATATGGGGAAAGGTACCCATCAAGATCTTACAAAAGCAAAAGATCTATTTAAAAAAGCGTGTGATAATGATCTTTATTACGGTTGTGAAAATTATAAAAAACTTGCAAATTGATATGGAATCAAATTGATATATGATCTTATAGTTATTGGGAGTGGTGCAGCTGGGATAATGGCGAGCATCAGTGCAAAAAAACATAAAAAGCATGTCCTTCTACTCGAACAACTTCCAAATCTTGCTACAAAACTCAAAGCGACTGGTGGCGGTAGATGTAATCTTACAAACACACTCTCAAAAAATCATTTTATGGAAAAGTTTGGTAAAAATGGACGATTTATAAGTGATGCTTTGGATGCTTTTTCAATGAATGATTTAACTACATTTATGAAAGAGATTGGCGTAGAAACTCATGCACCTGATGGATTTAGGATATTTCCTGTTGGACACAATTCCCAAACAATTATAGATGCATTAGAGAAAGAATTGATAAGGGTTGGAGTTGAAATACAATTAGGTCAAAAAGTGATTCAAGTTGTCAAAAAAGATGAGGTTTTTAGTGTTACTAGTGAGCTGGAAACTTTTTATTCTGATGCACTTATTATAGCAACAGGTGGAATGGGATATAAAAAACTTGGAGCTACTGGAGAAGGATATGAGATAGCTAAAAGTTTTGGGCATAGTGTTACAAAACTCTATCCTGCTATGATGCCACTTTTTGTAAAAGAATCATGGGTATCTCAATGCACAGCCGATACGATTGGGAAGGCTGAACTCTATGTGGATCTAAAAAAACATAAAAACAAAAAAGCGATCGGGGATCTTATTTTTACAAAAAATGGGATTAGAGGACCTGTTGTTCTTGATTTTGCTAGGGAGATAACTCCACTTTTTGATGAGTTTGATGAGATACCGATTATTGCAAATCTTATAAAAGGGAAAGATGAAAATTTTTTAATTGAACTTTTTAAAAAAGAGAGTAGCAAATCGATACTAGAAGTGTTACAAGAGATTTTGCCATCTTCTCTTATAGAATCTTTGTGTATTTTTAATCAAATAAATTGTGAGCTAAAATACAATGAATTGCTTGGAAATGATAAAGTGAAACTACTTCAAATCTTTACAAAAACACCACTTACAATCAATGGGAATGAGGGGTTTAAACTTGCAATGATTACTCGTGGCGGAATTAGTTTAAAAGAGATAAATCCCTCCTCAATGGAGAGTAAAATAGTGTCAAATTTATACTTTTGCGGTGAAATAATCGATATAGATGGACCATGTGGAGGGTATAATGTGCAATGGTC
>CALMBI010000125.1 GCA_937860115.1 uncultured Arcobacter sp.
ATACGCTTTTATATCAATAAGTAAAATTTATATTAAACGATAATAATTATTATCTACTAATATATATTTAAGGATTTAAAAATTATAATTCATTATTCTAAACTATAATTTAGATAACTAAATCAAATTAAGGAAACACCATGAAAAATATAAGTGTAATCGTAAGTGGATTATTATTAGCGACAACTGCATCATTTGCAGCAGGTGATGCTGATCTTGTAAAATTAGCAAAAGATAATGGTCTTAAACCAATTGCAAAAAAAGATTATCCAGCAAAAAAGCTAACAGCTACTCAAGAATTAGGAAAAAAATTATATTTTGAACCAAGACTTTCTAAAAGTGGTCTTATCTCATGTAACACATGTCACAATTTATCAATCGGTGGGGTTGATGGAGTTGGAGCTGCTATTGGTCATAAATGGACAGCAAACCCACACCACCTAAACTCTCCAACTGTATATAACTCAGTATTAAATAAAGTTCAATTTTGGGATGGAAGATCTCCACACTTAGCTGATCAAGCTCAAGGTCCTGTACAAGCTGGTCCAGAGATGGCTGCTCCAAAAGAACTTGTTGTTGCTAGAGTTACTTCTATGCCAGCTTATGTAAAAGAGTTCCAAAAAGCATATGGAAAAGATGTAAAAATCACTTTTGAAAAAATCACTGATACAATCGCAGAGTACGAAAAAACACTGATCACTCCTTCAAGATTTGATAAATTTATGGATGGAAATACAAAAGCTTTAACAAAAGCAGAAAAAACTGGTTTAAAAACATTTATCGATAAAGGGTGTACAGCTTGTCATAATGATGTAGGTATTGGTGGAACTATGCAACCATTCCAAGTACATGCAAAATATAGCTATGCAAAAGGTGATTTTACAGGTAACAAAGATGGTATGGTAAAAACTCCAACGCTTAGAAATATTGAAGAAACAGCTCCATATTTCCACAATGGAAATGTTTGGTCTTTAAAAGATGCTATTAAAGAGATGGGATCAGTTCAACTTGGTGTAAAAATCACTGATGCTGAAGCAACAAGTATTGAGACATTTTTAAAATCTCTTACAGGTGATAAACCAAATATCACTTACCCAATCTTACCTGTAATTACAGATACAACTCCAAAACCTGATATGAACTAATCTAACAGAAGTTAAAGAGAAACCTCTTTAACTTCTTTTTATCATAAACTACCAAATAGAAGTAAAGAGCCTAGTTTTTTTTATTTCTTGCTTCGTTTGTAATCCCATAAATAAAACTAAATATTTCAGCAACCGCTTTATACATATTTGGTGGAATTTCACGATTTACCTCTATTTGATCTAGCAACATCACCATATCTTTATCTTGTTTTATTGGTATATCATGCTTGGTTGCAATATTAATAATCTCATCAGCTAGATATCTACTCCCTTTTGCAACAACTTTTGGTGCATTATCTTTATCTTTATCATACTGCAAAGCTACAGCTTTTTTGTCTGGTTGTTTTTCTTCTAGATTTTGATTTGTATCTGTATCGATGAGATGTTTCATCTTATGTTTCCTATGCCAAGATATCTATATCAAATTTTTGATTATTAAATTGTTTAAAACTGTCTAGCACAGTTTCTTGTTTATCAATATCACTTTTATCGATAAGGGAAATATTTTGAACAAACACTCCACTCTCTTTTAAATTCACTCTAAGTATTTGTAATTCTTGTGTTATAAGCTCTTTTAACTTTGGATCAGCAATAAAAAATCCAACACTTAAATGGTTCTCTTCATCGTATAAAAGATTTATTTTTAGTTCCCCAAAAGTTTCAAGTTCTAAACGAATCTGACACGAAAATTGCTTTTGATCCTCCTCTTTAAATTCTATATCTCCACCATTGAATTCTTGCCATTCGATTGGTAAAAAGGTAAAAATTGATTGATTAAGATATGAATTGAGCTGATAATATTCTATTTGATTAATCATTTTATTTGCTTGTTGGGCCATCTCTTTATCACCCATTTGTGATAGATCAACCAACAATTGCTTGACTTCATTACTTAAAATTGTTTTTTCTAAATGATTTTTGAGTTTTGATTCATTAAAATCATTTAGATCTATCAAAACAGATTTTAATTTGAGTTGAAGATCTTGCGAAATAGGAAGAGCTTTTGCTTGAATCTGTGCTTCTAATTTTTTAACACCACTTTCAAAAGATTCAAATGTTTTAAAAATAGAGCTATTTTTAGCAAGTGATAAAAGTGTTTTAGGGCTTTTATTGTTTTTTAAAAGATCTGTGAGGATCATTTTTAATCCATCATTTATATCAATTTTATTTAGCATTTCTTGTTTTGATAGATTGCTTGAAGATGTTACATTAGCTGAGTCATTAGTTTTTAAGGCTAACAATTCTTTTAAATTATGAAGAGTATCTTTTTGCAAATGGCTTTGATTTAATTGATGTTCAACTTTCATAACAAAACTTTATCATATAAAACTAAAATTCTATGATTATTCTAGTTTAATAGAAAGAAAGAATAAGTAACTTTTGCTAAAATCTATTT
>CALMBI010000126.1 GCA_937860115.1 uncultured Arcobacter sp.
CATTGTAGTTATAGTCTTTGAAGATTTCACGAATCAAATATAAAATAGATCATAAACGAGGTTGTTTTTTCTTTTAATAAGCTCTTCTGTCAAAATTAACGCTTCATGAATAGAAAGTGTAGAATTAATAGAATTAAGCTTCTGTTGAGAAATTTTGTATTTACCCGTATAATCTTTATAACCGACTTTCGTGTTAGTTTCTAAATGAATCAAATCATCATCATAAGTCACACAAAAACCATCTTTTGCAATTGTAGAAAAATCAATTTCAATTGGAAAAATAGCGGCTAATCTTCTATACTTAGGGTCAATATCAACTTTATACACTTTCGGATAATCTGTAAATAGTCGCCCCTGAAAAACCCCAAAAGCTCCTCTATCTTAAAATCTAGAATTGATTTTTTAATAGCAATAGATTTAACAATCTCTCTTTTTCTTTCATAAGCTTCCAAAGATTGTAAATTGCAAGTAAAGCTAATTCTAAATCTCCTAAAAAAACAGACCAAAAGTAGATATTCATCCACTTTTTCATATTCCAAGCAGTGGCAGCTAGGAGTAGATTTATTTGATCGCCAATAAAACCTTTGAGAAAGTTTCTACTCAGTCTAAAATCATGTTTTAAGTGACCAATTACAGGTTCTATCGAAGCTCGTTTTCTAAAGTTATTTCGTTTAGTTTGTTTTTGTGCATTAGTATCTGCTTGTTTTGGAGGCGATGGAATAGCAATTGTTGTAGTCTCATTTTGAGTGAATGCGTTGTTAGGTGATGGTGCAACAGTAATTGTTTTTACTCCAGGATATCCTCTATCGCAAATAGCAAGTTCAATTGGTTTAGTTCTTAGGGATGAGGAGTGTTCAATAACAGCTTGAAGTGTTTTACTGTCATGGATATTTGCATCATGAGCTACAACTCCTACAATGATTTTGGAATTCTTTGTCATAGCAATAGATGCTTTGGTTCCATACTCATAGCTTTTATTATCCTTCCCTTTTGCCATAGCATAGATATGAGATTCATGAAGTGAGTAGATTTTATTTTTTGAGTTCTTCGTTTGACTTAGCACTCTTAGGGCTATAATGTAAGCTTTGCGATATTGTTTTCTTAAATCCTTTGGGATTCTCTTCTTTACTTCTCTTAAAAGCTCTAATGCAATTGTTTTTAATCGCTTCATAGCTTTTTTTGCTTTAGCTATTTTCTTAGGGTGTCTAAATCCCCTTAGAGCTATCCTTTTCTCTTTTACCTCTTTTGCATAAGTTCTTGCAAGTTTGAGATTATGTTTTTTGGCAATCTTGATAGTTGCATTGATAATTTTAATTGCTAGTTTGCCATCAGTTGGGTATGTTATGTTTTTCTCTTGCACAGTTGAATCAACAATGATATCTTTTTCATTTACTTTTTTGTTAGGGTGCAGAGCAACACTTAGTTTAAATATCTCATTACATCCAACTTCTCCTATCTTAGCTCTAAATTTAACAAGTTCTGTACTGTGACAAGGCAATGCAGTTTGAAACTCTTTAAATCCGTAGAAATACTGATAATATGGATTTCTTTTCCAAGCTAACACAACCTCTTCATCGCTAAGGTTTTCTATTTGTTTTAAAAGCAATAATCCAGCCATAAGTCTTATAGGTTTTGCTGGTCTTCCATTATTGTTCACATAATACTTTTGAAGTTTTGTTTCTAATTCTCGCCA
>CALMBI010000127.1 GCA_937860115.1 uncultured Arcobacter sp.
TTATTTCAAATAATATAATTCAATAGTCAATAGAAACTTATTTTTAGGTTTCTTTTGACTTTTTTTTATATTAATGCTGTCTCTATTCTATTTTTATTTTAACTCTTTTGGGGAGCAAAGATATTCTTTTTTCTTTGATACTCTCGCACATTTTTTGCAAATAAATTGCGGTTTACTGATTAATTTTACAATTTTTTCAAACTTTTCTTCAATATCTTTTTTATTCAAATCACATAATTTCTTCATACATTACCCTTATAATCTACCGTTTTAGATTGTATTGTTAAAAAACAATCTTCCCTTTGATCTCAAATCTAACAGATTCTTCAATACTCAAGTTGTCATCATAAGTGTGACACAACAACTCTGTTTGTGTGTTGTTTATCCTTGTAATCATTGTTACTTCATAAAAACTTCCATAAAAGACTATCTCTTTAATAGTAGCTTCAAATTCCCCATCTTTACAAATCTCTATATGTTCAGGTCGTGTGTAGATATTTTCCTCTATCTTTGTCATCTTTCCTAAAAAATTTGCACAATACAAATCAACGGGATGGTGATAAATATCTTTTGGTGTCCCTATTTGCAAAATCTTTCCACCATTCATAATAGCAATCCTATCAGAGAGATAAAAAGCATCCTCTTTATCGTGTGTGATAAATAAAGCTGTTATCCCAAACTCTTTTATCATCGTTTTTAGTTCACTTCGCAAAATCCCTCTAAGTTCAGTGTCAATGTTGCTCAGTGGTTCATCAAGAAGCAAAATTTTTGGCTTGCGTATCAATGCTCTTGCAAGTGCCACCCTTTGTTGTTGACCGCCACTTATTTCATGTGGGTATTTATTTTTTGTTTCACTTAAATTTGTTTTTTCCAAAATCTCATTGAGTTCTTTTTGAGTACAATTTCCACCAAATGTGATATTAGAACCAATCGTCAAATGGGGCAAAAGTGCATAGTTTTGAAATACAACACCAACCCATCTTTCATTTGGAGCGATGTTGGTTTTTTTATCAAATACAACTTTATCATCTATAATTATTTCTCCATAATCTGGAGTTTCAAGCCCAGCTAACATCCTTAAAAAAGTTGTTTTTCCACTTCCACTTTTTCCTAGAATAGTGAAGATTTCCCCTTCTAAGATATCTAAATCAATCCCATTTGCGACACAAATATCCCCTTTAGAAAATCTTTTTGTAATATTTTTTAAAGATACTAAGTTTTTCATTTTTTTCCTCGACCAAATTTTGAATTTAAAAGCAATACAGCAACAGCAGTTGTAGCTACAAGTAAAAGAGATGGGAACCCTACTTTATACAACATCTCATTACTTGCTAGTTCATAGATACGAATAGCCATCGTATCATAGTTAAAAGGTCGAAGTAAAAGAGTTGCAGGTAACTCTTTTGCGATATCGATATAAAGTATCAAAAAACCACTTATGATGTATGGTTTCATCAAAGGGAAATAGACTATAAAAAAGTTTTTGAGTTCACTTTTGCTAAAAACTCTTGTCGCATCATCTGTCGTTTTATCAATTTTACTCAAACCATTTTCAATCGATCCAATACTACTTGCAAAATACCTTGTTGCATAAGCAAAAATAAGTAACCCTATCGATCCACCCAAAACAACTTCCCCTAACTTTTGATCAATCATATTTGCTACTATCAAAACCCCAATCGCAACAACCGCCCCAGGGATAGAATATCCTAAGACGGAGAGTTTTTGAGAGACTTTCCCTAGTTTTGAAGGATAAAATCTTAAAAAATAGAGCATCACAAAAGAGAGCATTACAATAAGAAATGAAGAGAGAAAATTTAAACTTAAAGTATTATACAAATACCCAAAAGCATCAAAATCAAGTGTTTGAAAATCTAAGATAGTCCAATAGATTAAAATACCAGTTGGGATAATAAAGGCAAAAAGTGTGATAAGGGATGAAATAACAAATGCTAGCAGGTTTGCAAATCCAACCAATTTAATTTTTTCTATTTTCTTACTACTATTTGTAGCACTCACAAATCGATATTTATCCCTTATTTTCCCCTCAACTAAAAGAATCACAAAAACAAAAAGAAGCAAAACCATAGCAACATTGATAGCCCCAACTAAATCCCCATAACCAAACCAATTTTTAAAAATCCCTACACTAAAAGTATCAATCCCAAAATAGACAACTGTTCCATAATCACTTAATGTTTCCATCACAGCTAAAATAGTTCCAGCAAAAATAGCAGGATAAGCAAGGGGAAAATAAACTCTAAAAAAAGCTTTCAAAGGAGTTACATTATGTAAAGAAACAAGTTCACCCATAGTAGAAGAAATAGAACCAAAAGAGACTCTTGCTAAGATATACACATAAGGGTACATAGAAAGACCAAAGATAGCTATGGCTCCGTAGATATTTAAAATATCAAGTTTAAAATCGTTTCCTAAAAGTTCTGATACTATCCCACGATATTCAAAAAAACCAACATAAGTGTACCCTAAGATATAGGTAGGATATGCAAGTGGAAGGAGAAATAAGACTCCAAATACCCTACTTCCAAAATAAGTGAATCTGCCATGTAAAAACGCACTTATTGTTCCTAAGATGATAACCACTCCAAAAGTACCAATTGTAAGGTAAGTGGTATTTTTGAAATAGTCATAATGCTCTTCCATAGAAAAGAGTTGACTTATCCCCCCTGTTTGTAACAAAAAATAGCCAATCAGTGCAAATATTGGAAGGGTGATACTTAGTCCAATAAATGGAGCTAAGTAAGGTTTGATTTTCATTTCCAATTCCCTTTTGTAGCTAAAGAAACAGCTTTTTTATTGTATTTTCCAACCTCATTTAAAGATAATTTATCCTCTTTAAAAGATCCCCACGAAGCAACAATTCCAGCTGGTTTTACTTTTGGATTGACTGGATATTCGTAGTTCGCTTCTGCAAACATCTGTTGTGCTTCAATACTACTCAAAAACTCTATAAGTTGAATAGCATTTGCTTTATTTTTTGCATATTTAGTCACCCCAGCACCTGAAATATTGATATGAGTTCCTTTCCCTTTTTGATCTGGAAAAAAGATTTTCACACTTTGTGCGGTATCTACATCTCTGGCTACTTTACTTCCTAACATAATCCCCAAATAATAAGTATTCACAATAGCTATATCTCCATCACCTGCTGCTACAGCTGTAATCTGATCTCTATCGTTTCCTTTTGGATTTCTTGCTAAATTCGATACTAAGCCATTCACAAAATTTTGAGCTTTCACTTCACCATGATTTGCAATAATTGAAGCAAGTAGTGATTTATTGTAAGCACTTGCTGATGTTCTTGTTACAATTTTCCCTTTAAATTTTGGATTTGCCAAATTTATATAATCACTTAAATCTTTTGGATTCACTGTTTGTGGATTATAGACAAAAACTCTTGCCCGCTTTGTAAGACCAAACCATTCTTTACTACTATCTCTTAAATGTGTCGGGATATTTGCTTCAAGAATTTTTGATTCAATAGGTTGTAGTAATCCTCTCTCTTTTGCTTCATAGAGATTTCCAATATCAGCTGTAATCAAAATATCAGCTGGAGTATTAGCCCCTTCAATCGCTAGTTTTGAAACTAACTCTTCTGCTTTTGCAGTAACTACATTTACTTTTATCCCTGTTTTTTGTTCAAATTTTTTGAGTAATATTTTATCTGTATCATAATGTCTATGGGAATAAACATTAATCTCACTTGCAAATAAACTCGATACTGCTACACTTAAAAAAGTAATACCAGTTAATATTTTTGCCCCTATTTTCACATTGTATCCTTCATAAATTATTTTTTGTAATCATAGTGATTTTCTCCTTAATCAATTCTGATAATAATTATCATAATCTTAATATTCAATTAAGTTAATAATGGTTATCATTTCCAAAATTGAACAAAAGGATACCAATGAAAAAGATAATAACGACAAGTATGCTATCACTAGCCCTAGCATCAACCCTTTATGCAACACCTACAAAAGATGAAAAAAAAGCTATTCTTACAAATTATGCAAATATGGCTTATGCAAATTATACAGATGCACTCAGTGATGCAAAAAAATTGCAACTGGCATTAGAAACATTTGGAAAAAATCCAACTGAGGAAAATTTTGCAAATGCTAAAGCTGCTTGGCTTACTTCAAGAGAAAGCTATGGAACTACAGAAGCATTTAGACTTTCAAATGGTCCAATTGATGCAGAAGATGGTTGGATTGCAAAAAGTTATGGTGCTTTAGAGGGACAAATCAATGCTTGGCCTTTAGATGAAAATATGATCGATTATACGATTGATGCTGATGGGAAAAGAACAAAAGGAAATATTATTGATACTGTTGGGAAATTTAAACCAGGGGGAGAAAAACCAATAACTGTGGATGTACGAACTATCACTCCTAATGCTATTAGCGATCTTAATGAAAACGGTGGAGAAGCAAATGTTGCAACTGGATACCATGCTATTGAATTTTTACTTTGGGGGCAAGATCAAGATTATAGTAATTTTATAGAAGATAAAATCTCAAACGGTGCTTTGATAGCAGGGCAAAGACCACTTAGTGATTTTACTACAGACAAATTTGCAAATAGAAGAATTGCCTACTTAAATGCAGCAGCAACAAAACTTGTTGAAGATTTAAGTATCGTAGCAAAAGCTTGGGATAAAAATGTAAGTAAAAATTGCTCAAAAGATGCAACTGGATGCTATAAAGGTGCAATTTTAGGGGAACTTAAAGGGAAAGATAGTAAAAAAAATATCCCTATAAATACCTCTTTAAAACAAATTTTATCAGGGATTGGTGTATTTATAAAATCTGAACTAGCAAATGAGAGAATTGCAGTTGCTGTTTTAACTCCAAGTGAAGAGGATGAACACTCTTGCTTTAGTGACAATACACATAGAGATATCGCTACGAATTACCAAGGATTTAAAAATATTCTCACAGGTAGTTATAAAGAGATTCAAGGGGCAAGCTTGCTTGATCATTTAGATGAAAAAACAAAAAAAGAGATTGCAACACTGATGGGTTCTATTGAAAGCAAAATTGCTACAATTGATGAAACTGCAAAAACAACAGCACATTTTGACTACCAAATCAAACCAGAAAATACTCAATCAAGTGAAATTAAAAAACTCAAAAATGAGATGAGAAAACTAGGTGATACAATTATTTTAGTAGCCAAAGCAAATGGTATAAAACTGAGTGTCAACGATGTAACTGACAGTGAAGAGACAAAAGTTAAATAATGACTAAAAAGATTCTTCTGTTATCTGCAAACCTTTTGGTTTGTGGATATCTACTCCAAGCGAATGAAGATTTTGAAACAAATGATATTTCAAAACAATTTTTATCCAAACAAAATAATAATCTTAGTGAATCTGAAAATGAAAAATTTATTTTGGGTAAGAGTTTTTTTAGAATCCCTTGGGTAGAAGCACCAAGTGCAACCACTGCAAGAGATGGTCTTGGACCACTTTTTAGTGCTAATAGCTGTATCTCTTGCCATCCACATAATGGAGCTGGAACTGTTTTTACAAAAGAGAATCAAATAAGTCGTTCCCTTGTGACACGATTTTCTATCAAAGATACAATCGATTTTCATAATGGATTTCTCCCTGATACTATCTATGGTTCACAACTGAGTATCAATGGAATCAAAGATGTCAAATACGAAGGGAAACCAAAACTACACTATAAAAAAATAATTGAAAAATATCCTGATGGAATTAAAGTTATTTTATCTAAGCCACTCATAGATGTTGTCGATTTGAACTATGGGAAACTTTCAAGTGACACTACCATTACCCATAGAATTGCCCCTGCTCTTATTGGAATGGGGTTGATTGAAAAGATTCAAGAGAAAGATATTCTCATACATCAAGATATAAATGATACCAATAATGATGGGATAAGTGGGAAAGCAAATTTTGTGTATGATAGAAAAAGTGGTACAAAGAGATTAGGAAGATTTACTTGGAAAGCTTCATCCCCAACTCTTTTACAACAAACAGCGTCTGCTTTCCAAACAGATATGGGACTTACAAATTCCCTTTATCCATTTGAAAATTGTACAAGTGAACAAAAAGAGTGTCTAGATGCACCAAAAAGTAGAGATTCTCTTGATGTTCCTGATGAAAGACTTGAAGCAGTTGCTTTTTATATCGCAAATCTTAAAGTTCCAAAACCAATAGTAACCAAAAAAACTACAAAAGGGAAAGCACTTTTTTCAAAAATTGGATGTGCTGATTGCCATATTCCATCATATACTTTGAACAATGGTTCTATTATCTCCCCCTATAGCGATTTTTTATTACATGATATGGGGAGCCGTTTAGCTGATAATGGTAGAGTTGAATTTGATGCACTTCCAAATGAATGGAGAACACAACCACTTTGGGGAATTGGAAAACGAAGTTGGATTTTAAAACAAACAAATTATCTTCATGATGGAAGAGCAAAAACGCTTGAAGAGACTATTCTATGGCACGATGGAGAAGCGAAACAAGCGAAACATAGATTTAAAAATCTCTCAAAAAATGAGAGAAATGCAATCATTAAATTTTTAGGAGGATTATAA
>CALMBI010000128.1 GCA_937860115.1 uncultured Arcobacter sp.
TCAATGTATTTTATTATTCATACTCTTTTCTAAAACGATTTTTGCTTTTGAAATCAATATACAATGATTCTTAATTATCCTTGGGAATTGTTTTAACAACAAAAAAGCTATTCAAATTTACATAAATTAGTGTAAAATGGAAAAAAAGTAAGGATCAAAGATGAAACAAACTTTTAGTGTATTAAATGTGAAATGTGGTGGATGTGCTAATACACTCAAAAAATCTCTTCTAGAGGAGTTTGGAGAGGTTGAAGTGAATCTTGAAGTTATGCCAAGAGAGATAACTCTTGATATAGATGAAACACAAATAGAAAGCTTAAGATCAAAACTTAAAGGACTTGGGTATCCTTTAGCATCAGATGAATTAAATACACTTCAAAAAATCACAACAACAGCAAAGAGTTTTGTCTCTTGTGCTATTGGAAAAATTAATAATTAGGAAAAAATATGAATGTATATGTATATGCAAGAAGTGGACATAATTTTGGTTTAGAAAATATTAGAAGATGCTCAGTTATCTACAAAAAACTTGCACATCTTGATCCTATTTTAGCAACAGCTGATTATAGAGCAGCATCATTTGCAAAAGCAGAATTAGGTGTTAAAAAAGGTGTTGGAGTTGATATTATAGGGAATTTGCCCCATATGATGAAAAGAAAAGATATATTGATTTTTGATTCATTAGAGCCAAGTGAAACGATGAGAGAGTATATGAAAGAGTATTGTCAAATTCTTTTAGAGGTAGGTGTTGATATCCCTTATGATATTGTTGATGATGAATATTTTGAAGGTGGTAAATCTTTACATGAAAAAGGATTCTTCTTTGCTGATGATGATTATGAAGCTGATCTTTTAAAAATTTGTGAGGGTTCAAAGAATTGTGGTTTACCAATTTTGCTAGGTCACTATTTTTTTCTTGGAAGTGAAACAAAACTTGCCCCTTATTTTGGTGAGATGTATGAAGATGAAGAGTATGCTAGTTTTATAAAAGGGACTTCATATCTTCTTACTTCATCAGTTCATACAGCTTTAGAGTCACTTGCAAGTGGAAATAAACCTGTATTTTTTGCAAGAAATATCAAACTATACAAAGGGGAACTGGACCTTTTAGAAAAATACAATATCCCTACAATCAGTGGATCAAATCTTGATCAATTAAATGAAAATTTTGAAAAAACGATAGCAAATTATCCACAAACAAATAGTATAGAAAAAGTAAATTTAACAGATATTGTATCAAACATAGAGACTACTGTTAAAAAATTTGAGGCGATGTTTCAATAGATGAAAATGAAAAATTTATTTATTTCAAGTTTATTATTTTTGAGTGTAGGGGCTTTTGGTATTGAAGATCTAAATCTAGAAAAAAACTATTATTCAAGTGGAGAGTTGTATTCTAGCGCAGAACTTAATGATGGTATGCTAGATGGAATAAAAAAGGTTTTTGCAAAAAATGGGATCTTAGTAGAAGAGATCTCTTATAAGAAAAATCAAATCGATGGTACACAAAAAATCTACTATGAAAATGGGAAACCCCACTTTGAAATAGAATATAAAACGAATAACATCGATGGGAAATCTTTAGAATATGATCAATCTGGAAAGCTTGTAGAAGAAAAAAATTATAAAAAATCACTACTATCTGGGATGAGTAAAAAGTTTTATCCAAATGGCCAAGTTATGAGTGAAACACCTTATGTAAATGATCTTATAAATGGTCTACAAATCAATTATTATAGTGATGGGACTCTAGAGTCAAAAGTTTCATACAAGCTAAATGATATAGATGGAAATGTGATAAAATATGACAAAAATGGAAAAGTGATAGAACAGAGTCTATATAGCTTTGGATTTTTATCAGCCCAAATGGATAAATTTATAAGTAAAAAGAATAAGAAATTGAACGCTTCTGCTATAAATGGTAGCTATATCGAGTTTTATAAAGATGGGCAAATACAATCTATTGGTACTTACAATAAAGGTATTCCAATCGATACACGAAGAGTTTATTATAAAGATAGAACACTTAAATCGATCGAACCTTATATAAAAGGAAAATTGAATGGCACGCTTATTTTGTATATGGGGGATGGTACACTTCATAGTAAATCAGAGATGAACAATAGTAAAGTAGATGGTAAAAAAATTCTTTATTTTAGTGGTGGAATCATCAAAGAGGAAGCAATGTATAAAAATGGACTCCAAGATGGTCTTACAAAGCAATATTTTAAAGATGGTACACTCAAAGCTACGATAGAGTATAAAAATAATAAAATAGATGGAAAATTGATCGAATACTATAAAAATGGTAAAATACAATCAAAGAGCGAATATAAAAATGGTGTAGAAAAAGGATTAAAACAACTTTTTGATACAAATGGTAATCTCAAAAAAGAGACAAAAATAGAATAAAAGAGAGTAGATGGAATTTTATAAATTAGAAAGTGCGCAAAAAGAATCGATTCATAAAGAAGTATTAGAACTTGCAATGAATTTTGGTAGTAAAAATAGTTTTTTAACAATTATTGAAGAGATGAGAAAAGAAAAAACAAATCCACTTCTTCATCAAAGTGCCGTTTTTCATCATCCAAAATTTAAAGTAAATTGGAGTAAGTCTATCCATAAAGAATCACTTACGGCACTATTTTATGCGGTTAAAAAATCACAATCAACTTTAAATATTTTTGAAGATTTAGCTCCAAAAGATTATAAAACAACACTCAATATGGTAAAAGCGCTCAAAAATCTTACTTTTATCATCACACCAAAAAATGATACGGTGCAAGCTTTAACATTTGGTTTATTGAGTGAAGTAAGTGAAAATAATGCGATCTTAGATATTCGATTTATGGCACTCTTTTTTTACCCTCTAGAGTACCTAAAAAAAGCTCTCTCATACGAAATTAAAGAATAATACGATTTGGGGATTATTTCTCAAATCGTTTTAGTTTCTCTTTAAGAACTAATATCTCTTCTTCTCTATGCTTAATAACATCTTGTAAAAAAAGAATTTTTTTCTCACCATCTTTGATATAGATTTGATCTTGGATAGTTTGTTTTTTGAGTGCATCTAGGTTGATTGTGAGTTTCTCTTTCTCTTCTAAAAGTGCTTTTGAATTGGTTTCGTATTGCGATTTTTCATCTCTTAACAATTCTAATTGTTTTGTATGTTTTTCCATCATCTCCTCTTCTTGAGTCACTTTATTAGCTATAAGTGCTTCATAGTGATCTATTTGAGTTAATAATCTAGAATTTTTTCGTTTTTCACTATACAATATTTCCATTGCAATATTGATATCATCATTTGCATATTGCGATTTTAGTCTAGTTCTGAGGTGATCTATCTCTTGTTTTAATTCAATCTGCGTAAGTTTACTATCCTTGATGTTTTGGATAACTTTCTTTTTAAAATCCCTTTTTTCTAGTTCCTCTTCAGTCACAAGATATTGTACAGCCATATACTCAATCACTTTTTCACCATATTCATCAAATAGAGGAAAAATTGTAGCTTGGACAAAATAAGCTGTTCCATCTTTTGCTTTGTTTTTTATTTTCCCTTTCCAAACAAGCTTTGCTCTTAGTGTGTTCTAAAGGTCATCAAAAAAGATTGTATGCATATCAGTATGTCTAACGATTCTTTGGTTTGCTCCTACCAATTCACTGTTAGTGTAACCAGAAACAATACTAAAAAGTTCATTTACAAATGTGATATTTCCACTGAGATCAGTTCTTGAAACAAGTGTTGTTTGATTGATAATATCAAGATATCTTTCATTTTCTTTTTGTTTATTTTCGATGATCTTTTTATCAAAATATTTCATCGTCGCATCTTGAATTGTATGAGCAAGCGCTTTTATTTCTAGAGGTTTGATCGCATAATGGTGTACTTTAAGGGCAATAGCTTCTAAAAAATATTTGCTATCAGAATATGCAGTTGTCAGGATAATAGGGATATCTTCATCAAGTTTTCTTATCTGTTCGATCATCTCTAGACCATTCATAATTGGCATATTGATATCACTAATAATCACATCAAAGAGCATCCCTCTTTCTTGATGAAACTTAAATCTATCAAATCCATCTTGACCATTTGTAGCAATAACTGTATGTTTAAATAATTTATCAAAAATAAGTTGCATAGAATCACGAATCATAGGTTCATCTTCAACGTATAAGATTGAAATTCTTTTGAGGAATTCTCGATTGAGCATACTTAGTTCCTTTCTATCATTTATTGTTTACGACATATCATACTATTTTTAGGGTTATTGGTTTATTAGTTTATCGTATAACTTAAAGTGTAATATTTTCTAAAAATTCTAACTCTTCTCCAGCAAAAATAATAGCATCAATGCAATATGGAAGCTCTATTTTTTTGGTTTGTAAATAGTATTCGACACTTCGTTTTAGTTTTGATAATTTACTTGGTGTGATATTATAAACAGCCTCAAAACTCTCTCCACTTTTTACTTCTACAAAATGAAAAACACCATTTTTTGAAACAATTATATCAATCTCTCCAAGCTTTTTAGCATAAAAATTTCGCTCAACAATAAGATAACCACACTCTTGTAAATAAGCAACTGCTTTATCTTCAAAATAGTTTCCTTTTGATTTTTGATTCTTATTTTTCATAGATCAGTTGACTGTTTTTTGCATCTAGTTGAAAATGCTTTAAAATATTCATCCCCAAAAGTCCATCAAAATTCTGAAATACATTTTCATTTGAGCTTATGATTTCAATATTATCATACACAATTTCAGCAATTTTTATATTTTGCACCTCTATTTTACTTGCTTTTGTGTTACCAGATGCTGTTTGGATTGTGATGGGATCTTCTAAAACTCTATGAAAAAGTTTTTGTGCAATTGAGTTGTTTAACATCGTAATAGAAGCTCCAGTATCTACTAAAAGCTTTAGTTTTTGATTATCAATGATCACTTCTATAAAAAACTGATTATTGCTTTTTTGGAGTGCTATAGTTTTTTCTTTTTTTTGCGGTGTAAGCACTAAGCTAAGTTGATTGGCTAGATTTTCTACTTTTGTTTTTAGATCCAATTCAAGGTACCCCTCTTTTAGTTGGAGTATCAGTTGTTGTGATGTGATATAGTTTTTCTCTTCAAAATATGAAAGTGCCAAAAAATATCGCCCATAGGTATTGTTTGGTTCTAGTTCTAAAAGTTTATTGATCAATTTTTGGGCATGAAAACTATGAGTTGTAAGCGTTTTACTGATCTCATTATGGAGGTATTCCTTATAGATTTCACCCTCTTTTTGATGGATATTTTTTCTATAGATTTCAAAAATTTGTGTGTAATTAGTATCTAAAAAAGCTTGTTTGTAGCTTTCAAAACTATCTCCATAAAGTGAAATAGTTGAAAGAAAAAAAGAGAGTGCAAAAGAGAAAAATCTCTTATGCATGGATCACTTCAACCTCTGTTGATTTAAATCGTGCTGTTTTTATTATATCATCTGCTTCATCTCCAAAGATATAGTTGATATGAGACTTAGCATGGTGAAATGTACAGAACATCGTCCCAGTTTTAAGTGTTTTGACAAATTTAATCGAAAGTGGTTTTGTTTGTCCATATTTATTTTTGAGTATCACTTTTTCGCTTGGAAACTTCTCTTGATCTTCAAAAGATACTTGTATTACATCCTCGCTATGTCTTTCAAAGAGTTTTTCACTTTGACCTGTTTGAGCTCCATTATTGTAGTGAACGATCGTTCTTCCTGTAGTAAGGTAAAAAGTTTCTCTTTGTTCATTTTTAAGCACTTTTTGTACCTGCTCTCTTAAAACATATTGATGGTATTTAAATCGTCCTAAACCATCTTTTGTTCTAAAATCTTCAAGATGCAATATTGGAGTATCTACTTTACCAACTGGCCATTGAAGACCTCTTGCTCTATTTTTAGCAAGTTTTAGGTAACTAGCACCACTAAATCTATTTGGTGCAGCTTCTCTTATTTCATTCCACACATCTTCAGGGGTTTGAAAACTACTTTCCCCTTTGAGTTTATTTTCAATATCTCTTAGTACTTCCCAATCATCTGGCAAATCACATTGAACAAGAGGTTGCGAAAGATGAAGTCTTCTCATGGCATTGACATAAACACCTGTCTTTTCATAAGCTGATTTCACCCCAAATACAACATCTGCTTTTTGTGCGATGTCATTCATAAAGAGATCTTGAACAATGATGATTTCAAGATTTGCAATAGCTTGATGAACTTTATTTTGATTTGGATGGATATGGGTAAAATCTTCCCCCATCACATAAAGAGATTTGATTTTTCCATCGATCATAGCATCAACAGCATCAGGTGTCATAAGACCAATCTCTTTTGGTGTTTGATAGTCAGGATCATAGTAAGGTAAACATCCAACATCGCAAGCACCTTGAACATTGTTTTGTCCTCGAAGAGGCATCAGTCCAGCTCCAACTTTACCAATATTTCCAGTCATAAGAGCAAGGTGAGTGATCGCCATAACAGCTTTTGATCCATCAAGATGTTCAGTGATCCCAAGGCCCCAAAAAAACATCGATTTGCTTGTTGCATATTTTCGTGCAATTGCTGGGATAACTTCTGCTAA
>CALMBI010000129.1 GCA_937860115.1 uncultured Arcobacter sp.
ATCTACTAATGAGCCAAAAAAAGAGGGAAAATCACTATTTGATACACTTTTAGAGCAGGCTAAAACTAAAGTCGATCAAAAAACCACCGAAAAAAAAGAGCTACCAAATACAAAAGATACCACTCAAAAATCAACAACTATAAAAACTCATGAGAAATCAACTTCTCTACTAGACAAAATGGTTCAAGATGCTACAAATTCTGATACTACTTCAAAAACCAAATCATCAACAAAACTAGAAAAAGTTGAAACATCTAAAGTTGAAGGTTCCTCTTTATTAGATAAAATGGTGCAAGATGCTAAAAAAAGTGATAATACTCCCAAAGCTAAACCATCTATAAAACTAGAGAAAATCGAGACACCTAAAGTTGAAGGTTCCTCATTATTAGACAAAATGATTCAAGATGCTAAAAGTGTAATCACTACCTCAAGTACTACAGAAGAAATTATTTCACCAGAAGAACCAAAAGATAGATTCAAAAAGATCACTCAAAAAACTATTGAGGATTCAATTTTACCTACAATTGCTAGATCTATCGAAAGTGAGCTTGTAATCAATGGTACTTTTGAAGAAAAAGTTCATGATAAAGCAAATCAAAAAATTGCAAATGATAAAAGTTCAAATGTTTTATCTTCGCTTGCTGATAGTTTAAGTGGAAAAACAAAAATAAAAAAACAACTCGATTCACAAGAAAAAATAGAATCTCTCAATGATCCAAAAGCTCAATTTGGCGCAAATACATTTTTGTCAAACCAAAAAATAAAAACAGAATTAGTTTCACAACAGACTATCACTGAGGCAAAAAATATTTTAAAAGATGGCAAGGAAACAACTAAAACTATTAAAAAAGCAGCAGAAACATTAGAATTAAACCCATCAACACTAGAGATTAGTTCTGAAGATACTATAAAACCAAGTGAAACTTTAAAAAGTGTTCATCAAAATCAAACTATACAACTAACACAACAAAAGATGATGTTAGAGAGAGTTTTTTTAAATAAAAATCTATTATCTACACAAGATACTGTACAAAAAGATATCGCACTTGCAACAAATGAAAATATACAAGAAAGTATGAAAGAATCTAAGAGTGCCACCAAAGAGATTGCAATTACAGTTGAGAGAACTTTAGTTGAAACTTTTACCACTAAAGTGATTGCATCAAAACAAATGATGAGTAGTTTTATGTCTGATATCGCAAGAAATATGTATCTTAACTATAAACCACCTCTAACAGCATTTAAGATCAATCTTGATCCTACAAATCTTGGAAATATCTCTATTATTATGAGAAGTAATCGAGTTGATAACTCGCTGAGTATAAGTATGAATATGTCACAAAACTCAACCTATGATACGTTTAATGACAATAAATCCACTTTACAAAATGCACTCAAAAGTTCATTTAATCAGTCTGATGCAAATATCTCTTTAGATCTTGGAATGCAAAATGATTCTTCAAATCAAGAGTTTGAAAGACAAAGACAAGAGCAAGAAAATAGACAAATAGTTCAATCACAAAATGGGCAAAACAGGATTGGATCAGATATTCAAACAGAGCAAATTGTACTAGACAATACTCAAAGCTATATGTAATTAAAGAATCCATGGAAACTTTAGTTCAGTTAATAGATCAAAATACAGTGTATGCATTTTTGCTATTACTTGCTAGAGTTTTGTCTTTTATGGCATTTATGCCTGTTTTTGGTCATGTAAGTATTCCTCCAACTATTAGAATAGGGATCGCTTTTTATTTTTCAATCTTTTTATTTCCTCTAGTAAATCAAGCTGAAATCCACATTACAAGTGATACTCTTTTTTTACAAGCCTTAGTTGGAGAAATAACACTTGGTTTTATTGCATCTATGATGGTGCAAATTATGTTTTCTGCAGTACAGATTGTTGGTGATCTTATTGGATTTGCTACAACCTTATCTATGGCAAATATGTTTGATCCAACAACAGGGACACAACAAGGGATTGTAAGTAGATTCTTATTTATGATTATCTTAGTACTCTATTTTCAAACAGGAATGTATGAACTTACAATACTTATGCTAGCAAAAAGTATAGGGATGATCCATCTTGGAACATTTAATTTATTTGACTATGACATTTTAAAAATGGCTATTGATGAGATTACACATATGTTTATTTTTGCATTTTCTTTTTCGTTTCCACTCTTTTTTATTAGTTTTATCCTAGATGTTTATTATGGATATGGAACAAGATCGATGCCTGCTTTTTCACCATTCGTACTCACATTTCAAATAAAATTTACACTTATTTTTGTATTTATGATGCTTGGACTTGATATATTTACAACAAGTTTCACACAATATTTTATAAATAAATTTAACTAAGGATCTTTAAATTGGCTGAAAAAGAAGAAAAGACAGAAGAAGCCACCGGCAAACGGAAGCAAGATGCCATAAACGAGG
>CALMBI010000130.1 GCA_937860115.1 uncultured Arcobacter sp.
ATGTTTTGGGTTGCTGGATTTGATTTACTTTATTCACTGCAAGATATAGAGGTAGATAAAGAACTTGGACTTCACTCAATCCCTTCAAAATTTGGGGTAGAAAAAACGATGCTTTTTTCTAAAATCATGCATATTGCAACTATCATTTTTTGGGCTCTATTTGTACAAGAGGCACAACTTGGACTTTTTGGAATGATTGCTATACTTGCAAGTATAGTGATGCTTAGCTATGAACATTATCTCGTTAATAAAGATTTTAAAAAGATAGATAAAGCCTTTTTTACAGTGAATGGTTATCTTGGAATTTTATTTTTTATCTTTATCGTCTTGGATGTAGCAATTTGAAAAAATTTCTCAAAGGGTTTAAAAAACTCTACTTTAAACTCTCAATCATTGCTGTTTATTCGACAATTCATAGACTTTGTAATGCTCACTCAAATTTTCAATATCACCTCAAAGCTTTTGAATACGAAGAGCGAAAGACATCTCCTCCTGCTATATTTTAATTTTTAACAATACAAAAAAATATAAAATATAGGAATAATCAATTGAAAAAAAATACAAAATTAAGTTTTGTAGCTAGTGCAATTTTAGCTACAACATATCTTCAAGCTGTTGAAGATTTAGGGATGATAACAGTTACAAGTGGGTCTTTTAAAACAAATGAAAATAAAGCACCTTTCTCGACAGAAATTTTTACTACCGAGGATATTTTAAAGTCCAAGGCAAAAGATATTTATAGCTTTTTGAACTCTCAATCCTCAATAATTGTGATGCCAAGTTATGGAAATACTTTTGCCCAAAAACTTGATATGCGAGGATATGGATTAACAGATGGGTACCAAAATATCGCTATTCTCATTGACGGAAGAAAAATAAATAATATTGATATGACACCACAACTTCTTTCAAGTATTTCACTTGACAATATAGAAAAGATTGAAATAACAAAAGGTTCAGGTTCTGTAGAATTTGGAGATGGTGCTACGGCTGGAACGATAAATATTATGACTAATGGTAAAAATACTAATTTTATAAAAACTTATTATGGAAATAACAATTCAAAGTACGGTGCATTAAGCTTGGGGCATAGTAACGATAAAATTATTGTCAATGGATATATCGATTATTCATCCACAGATGGAGAAAAAAAAGATGAGAACTACATCAAAAACAAATCTCTTGATATTAAATTTTTTCCAACAAATGACTTGGAATTTCGAGCAAAAAGAAGCTTCTCAAATTTAAACACTAAATATGCAAAATCACTTACTTTAGCAGAATACAAAGACAATATTTTAAAGGATAAAGGTTTCACAGAGCAGTATATGAGTTCTTATGTGACAAGCATTGGTGGAAGCTATTTTCTTTCCCCAAAAATTGAAATGAGCGCTGATTTTACAGACGAGGATAAAAGAAGTGACTATCCAACTTGGAAAAGCACCTATGAAAATCAATCTTTCAATTCAAAAATAAAAATAAAAAATGATTCTTCACAAGTTGCTTTTGGCATTGATAATATTGATGGAGACAGAAAACAAACAGGAAATAAAACAACCAAAGAAAATCAAGGATTATTTATAACTACTTCTTATCTGATTGGAAATACATTTGTCTCAGCTGGTGGACGATATGAAGAGGTTAATTATATTTATGCACCAGATTCTGGTACTGCATTAGAGCAAAAAGAGTATTTAGATGGTTGGGATATTGGAATAAATCAATCTTTAAATGAAAATCAATCTATTTTTGCAAACTACAATAAAGCTTTTCAAGCTCCTGATATTGATAGATTTTTCAATTATGGTGGAACTTTTAATGCCTTTATCAATACTGCAATTTCAAAAACTTTTAATATCGGTTTTAATGATTTTAGAGACAACAATAAACTGAAAATAACAGTTTTTAAAACCAATCTAACGAATGAGATTTATTATTATAAGACTAGCTATAGAAACACAAATATCGATAAATCATACAAATATGGACTTGAATTATTTGATAAATATTTGATAAATAGTATTATTTATACATCAGTTAATTATAGTTATATTGTGGCAAAAATTGACACTGAAAATGAAGCAAATGGAGCATACGATGGCAAAAATTCACCAGGTGTCTCAAAGCACAATGCAACACTAAATCTTGGAACTAATTTTGGAAATTTTTCATCTTTATTGTCACATACTTACAGAAGTAAAGCATATGCTGGAGAAGATTTAGCTAATACTTTTACCCAAAAACAAGAAGCTTACAATAGTACAGATATAAGTTGTGAGTATAAAGTGGGCAAAAATGTAGAAATCTTTGCAAAAATTCAAAATCTTTTTGACCAAAAAAATGGTTTATGGATAAAAGATGATTCTATTTATCCTGTAAATTATTTTAGAAATTATTATGCTGGTATCAAGGCTTCATTTTGAAACTCATTTTGATTTTACTTTTGTCATTAAATCTTTTTGGATATGAAAGAATCATAGCATTAAGCCCATCAATCAACGAAATAATTTATGCACTTGATGGTGGAGGCAAAATAGTAGGAAATACTGAATATTCTACTTTTCCAGCACAAGCTATAAATAAACCAAAAGTTGGGGGATATTTCTCCCCCTCTTTGGAGAAGATTTTAAGTCTAAAACCTGATTTGGTTATCATGCAAACAAACAATCAAGAGATTGCTACAAAGCTTGAAAGATTAGGGATAAAAACTAAAATCATCAAGCTAAAAACTTTGAAAGATATAACTACTTCTATCAAAGATATTGGAGATATTTTAAACCAAACGAGTAAAGCTAAAGCGATTTTAGACACTATTCAAATGAAGCTCAATGACACACAAAATATACAAAAAAACAAAAAAATACTTTTTGTAATCGGTCAACATACAAATCTTGAAAAAAGGATATTTGTAGCTGGACAAAATCTCTATTTTGATGATATTATCACAATAAGTGGCAATAAAAATGCTTTCCAAAGTACAAGAGTTGGGCAACCAGTTTTAAATATGGAAAACATCATAGCAACCAATCCAGATATAGTGATACTTTTAGCACCTTTGATGGCAAAAGAAGGTTTCACAAAACAAGACCTCATTAATCCATGGCTAAAACTTCCAATCAATGCTTCCAAAAATGGCAATATTTTTGTTGAAGAGAGAGAATATGCTGGGATTCCAAGTGATAGATTGAGCCTATTTTTAGAAGATTTTAAAGGATTTTTACAAAATGCTAAAACTAAATAATTTCTCAAATTTTGTTTTAAAAGATATAAATCTGACTTTAAAACAGAAACAAAACTTGGTTATTTTAGGGGATAATGGAGCTGGAAAAACAACTTTAGCTAAAATTTTAAGTGGTGTAATTGAAAATAAAAACACCACTATAGATGATAAAATTATTGGAAATATTTACGGAAAAGAGAGAACTCAACTTATCAACTATATTCCACCAAAATTGGAAGTTTTTGATGAATATTTGAGTGTTTTTGAGTTTTTAGAACTGAGTTATTTGTATGGGAGTTGTGATATAGAAAAGGTGTTAGACCTTTTGGAAATATCCCATCTAAAAAACAAATTTTGTCACAACCTTAGTAGTGGAGAAGCACAACTTCTCCTAATAGCAAGTGGTATTTTACACAATGCCACTTTTACGATTTTGGATGAAACAAGCTCAAATCTTGACCCGCAAAAACAAAAATTGGTTTTTAATATCTTGCACCAAAACAACTATTTGCAAACTAAAATTATCATCACACATAATCTTAACTTTGCTTTTAAATTAGCTTTTGAGGTACTCTATTTAGACGAGGGAACGATTAAGTTTTTTGGTTCAAGTGAAGAGTTTTTCTCGGATGTTAATCTTTATAAATTTTTTGGTTCTAGCGTTAAAAATATCCAAAACAATATAGTAGTAGATTTATGAAACACTCTATTGCACTTCTTTTATCTTTGCTGTTTCTCCTCTCTTCCCCATTTTTTGGGCAAATAGATGTGAGTATATTCAATATATTTGACCCTACAAAGATGGACTATCAAATCTTTTGGGATTTGAGATTTCCTAGAGTGGTCTTAGCTTTTTTGGTTGGTGGAATTTTATCTTTAAGTGGTCTTGTATTTCAAACTATTTTTAGAAATCCAATGGGAACACCATTTACCCTTGGAGTTGCAAGTGGAGCTACACTTTTTACTGCTATTGGGATTCTCCTTGGGTTTAGCACATTTATCGCAAGTTTCGCATTTGCTGGGAGTTTATTGACTATTGTTTTACTTTTTGCTTTAGGGAAAAGATTTGGTGGCAACCAAACTTCATCACTCCTTTTGGTGGGAATCGCACTCTCTTTTTTTTATAGTGCAAGTTTGATGATACTCTTTTTTATAAGCAATCTTGAGGAGAGTTATGAGATAGTCAGATTTACAATGGGAAGCCTTGATATTGTAGGATTTACAAATATTTGGCTTATTTTAATAGCTTCTCTTGCCCTTCTTTTGGTGGTTTTGAGATACAAAAAAGAGTTTCATTTACTCCTAACCTCATATGAATTTGCCATTTTAAAAGGGGTAAATGTAAAAAAAATCAATTACATACTCCTTTTTACCGTATCAGTCGCCGTTGGAATTTGTGTAAGTATCGCGGGTCCCATTGGTTTTGTGGGACTTATTGTGCCACATATTATAAAAATAATCTACCAAAAAACAGCCCATCAACTTATCTTACCAATATTTTTTTATGGGGGGATTTTCTTAGTGATTTGTGATTTTATAGCTAGAAATTTGGGCAGTAGTTCTGATATACCTATTGGTGTAGTTACCTCATTTTTGGGTGCTCCATTTTTTATATATCTTATCATCAAACGAAAAAAGGGGTAATCTTTGGGAATCAAAACAGATATAACACTTCAAGAGATAAACGAATATTTTTCTTGCAAAAGGTTAATCCCCTCATATGATGGGGTAAGTGATACTGTTTATTTTTTGGATGATAGTTATATTTTAAAAGTATTTGAAGATAAAGGGTGTGAAAGTTTAGAAGAGGAGAGTAAACTTTTAAATCTCTGTTGCGATTTGCAAGTTTCAAAGGTTGTAAAAGAGCCATTTTTTATACACAATAAACCAGCACTTATCTAT
>CALMBI010000131.1 GCA_937860115.1 uncultured Arcobacter sp.
ATCACAGGGCCACATTTTGGGCTTATTCATCTTCAAGATCACTTTGTACCACTTTTTCGATATAACACTGTTCTAGAGCCAATTTTTGTGGTATTAAAAGAGTCTCCATACACAAAAGTAAAAGATTTGAAAAACAAAAAGATTTCGATGTCAAATTATCTTTCAGTCTCTTCGATTGGTGGGATTAAAGCATTGGTTGATGAGGGATTTAAAAATAAAGTTGATTTTAAACTTTTTAATTCAAATTCTCACACAAGTGCTATTATGAGCCTTATTTTAGGAGATGTTGACGCTGCTATTACAACAAATACGCCACTAAAACAGTTAACAGATGAAACGATGAAGAGTAAAATACGATATTTTGAATCAGGGTTTAAGATGCCACATCTTTTTACAATTGCGAGTCCGAAATTATCTAAAAAAGAGATTCAATCTTTGAAAGTAGGATTAGGAAAATTTGAACACTCAGAGATTGGAAAAGAGTTTTTTAATAAAACAGGTTATAAAGGCTATATCAACATAACCAAAAAAGATTTAGAAGCAATGGAACCAGTTTTGGATGAAACGAAAGGTTTTTTAAATATTAAATGAAAATTTTAAAAAGTATTCGATTTAAAATAATTTTTTTCTCCATCGTCATAGAAGTGATGATGCTTGGATTGCTTATCACTAATAGTGCGAAACTAATTGAGGATCACCTTACAACTCAAGCAACAAAACAATTGCAAGATATAAAAAACAATTTTCATGCTTCTTTACTCCCTTTACTTGTGATAAGGGATTATGCAAGTTTAGATTCGATTATAGATGAATATACAAATTCCAAAAAAATAGAATATATTGTTATTCAAAAAAATGGACAAACGATCGCTTCATCAAAATGGAATGAAAAAAATCAGCTTCCGATAATTGATAATGCATTTAATACAGATAAAAAAATATACAATGCAAAGACTACAATAGAGTCGTTTGGACAAAGCTATGGTGAAGTATATTTTGGACTAGATACTACTTTTTTACAAAAGGCAAAAGAGGAGCTTATTATGCAGAGTCTTGTGATCGCATTGATTGAGGTCACATTGAGTATTATTTTACTTTTTTCGATTGGGTATTTTTTGACAAAAAATCTCACAGTTCTTACGGAAGCAGCAGAGAGTATTGCAAATAATAACTTTGATCTTGAATTGAAAATCAAAAGTGATGATGAGTTAGGACTTTTGGCAAAAACATTTCGAAAAATGATTGTTCAGATTAGAAGCCAATTTACAACGATTCAAGAACAAAATGAGATCCAAAAAGGATTGATTGAATCGTTGGATAATGAAATCAGTAGGGTTAAAACAATTTTAGAAAATGCTGGAGATGCTATTCATATTTTAGATATTGATGGAAGAATTGTGATGTTTAGTGATTCATTTTCTCACTCTTTGGGATACACGAATGATGAAACGAAAGATCTTTATGTTACTGATTGGGATAAAAATTTTGATCCAATTGAGATCGCTAAACTTATGGAAAATCCAAGAACTTTTGAAGCACAACATACAAGAAAAGATGGGTCAAGTTTTCCTGTTGAGATCAGAACTGCTGGAGTGATGCTAGATGGAAAAATGTATCTCTATGCTGCTTCTAGAGATATAAGTGAGCGAAAACATACAGAGGAGCAACTTCGTCAAAAAGATATGCTTTTGTACCAACAATCAAAAATGGCTTCTATG
>CALMBI010000132.1 GCA_937860115.1 uncultured Arcobacter sp.
AGAGTAATATTTTTCTTTGTTGATTTCTCTTTCTTGAGAAATACCATGGTTTTGGCAAAAATTACATTTAAAATTACAACCAACCGTCCCTAGAGAGAGTGTTTTTGTTTTTGGTAAAAAGTGATAGAGTGGTTTTTTTTCTACGGGGTCATTGTGAATCACAGCTGGATAACCATAGACTAAACACTCTATTTTATCCCCTGTATTTTTATTGACACCACAGATTCCAGTATTTCCAACTCCAATATGGCAGTAGTGTTGGCAAAGTGTACGAATAAATTTACCATCTTTGGCTTCTTTAAAAAATTGCATTATTTTATTTTATGTGCTTGGTATTTGTAGATTTGAGGATGGTTTGCCAAACAATTGCCATCAAGCCCTGCTTTTCTACAAAGATGATTGAAAAAAGTATCAAAATCAGGGATATCCTCCCACACTTGAGGCAAAAAGGTAGCTTGATTATTTCCAAGCTTTAAAATAATCCCATCTTCACCTTGGATAATTTTCGATTTTAAATCCTCTATTGAATCATATTGGACTAAAACAGCTGGTGTTAAAATAGAAACTTCCAAAGAGATTTGCGATAACTCTTCGCTGCTGAGTGGTTTAAATCTCGGATCTTCAAATGCAGCTTTTTTTGCATTGATAGTGAGATCATCAAAAAGTTCACGATGGGCTATAAGTGAACCGATACATCCTCTTAAATGACCATCTTTTTTTAAAGTGATAAAAGTAGCTCTTGGTAGAACAAATTCTGGATAGAGCTTTACAGCATCATATTTTGAAATCCCTTTTTCGTTTAAAAGAGAATTTTTAATCGCATCCCATGCGATTTTTTTATCAGTTCTTCCATCAAGCACTCCTCAAGATTGTTATTGAGTAGATGTTTCTTTTGCTTTTTCGTTTTTGTAATTTATATAGATCATAAGCACTACAGCGATATCTATAAGTACATCAGCTAGATTAAAAATAGCAAAATCAAATCCACAATGCCAATACACATAATCAACAACACCTTCGTGGATAAATCTATCATAGATATTACTCACACCACCTGCGATAAGTATAGAGGCTGGTATATAATAGCTATCAAATATCTCTTTTTTTGAAAATAGATAGATAAGCCCAACTAAAAGCATTGCTATTTGGATATATTTTAAATTCCCCTCCAAAAAAGCAAACATCGAAAATGCAACCCCTTTATTGTAAGCAAGCACTAAAGAGATACAACTTCCATCAACTCCAAATCCATTGACAAATAAAAACTTGATATATTGATCAATCAAAAACAAAGAGATGAAAATCAAAATAAATATAATTATTTTTTTGGACATCTTTTAACACAACTTGCTTTTGATAAATTTAATAAGTTTTTCCATCGATTCATCTAAAACTTTTTTATTTTCACCCTCTAGAAGAAGTCTGATTTTATTTTCAGTTCCAGAATATCTAATAAGATCTCTGATTCCTAAAGCTCTAAACTCTTCAAGTAATTGACTAAGACCTGAGATTTGTTCTAATGGAATTTTTGTTTCAATATTGATGTTTTTGAGGACTTGAGGTGAAAGTTCAAAAGGATTGAGAACAACACTAGCTTTTTTGCCACTTGAGAGGATAAGTGAAAGCACTTGTAACGCTGAAGCAAGTCCATCACCAGTTTTAGCAACATCATTAAATATGATATGCCCACTTTGTTCCCCTCCAAAATTGATCCCTTTTTCTTTCATCACTTCAAGAACATATTTGTCTCCAACATTTGATCGCTCTAAAGTGATACCATTTTGTTTTAAATATTCTTCAAGAGCAACATTACTCATAACAGTTGCAACACATCCATTTGATGGAAGTTTTCCTTCATTTTTCAAAAAGACTGCTAGGGCACCTATTAGTTTATCCCCATCAACAACATCACCTTTTTCATCCACGATTACAAGTCTATCAGCATCACCATCAAGCGCGATACCTATATCAGCTCTATATTCTCGTATCACTTTTCCAAGATTCTCTGGGTGTAGTGCACCGCAATTATCATTGATATTAAATCCATTTGGTTTGTTGTTTAAGACAATAAGATCAGCTCCGAGTTCCTCTAAAATAGTCGGTGCAACTTTATATGCCGCACCATTGGCACAATCAAGTACGATTCTCATATTTGATAAAGTGAGATGTTTTGGAAAAGAAGTTTTTATTGAAACGATATATCTACCGATCACATCATCGATTCTTTTTGCTTTTCCAATTTGCATCCCTGTGACTTGGGAAGCTATAAGAAGTTTATCATCGTAAAATATCTCTTCTATTTTAGCTTCGATATCGCTACTTAATTTATCCCCTTTGCAGTTAAAAAACTTAATCCCATTATCTTCAAAAGGATTGTGGGAAGCTGAAAGCATAATTCCAGCGTCACATCTCATTGATTCAGTTAAATACGCAATAGCAGGTGTTGGCATAGGCCCAATTTGAATTACATCAAAACCAACACTTGTAAATCCACTTACAAGTGCATTTTCAATCATATAACCACTTCTTCTTGTATCTTTTCCAAGGAGAATTTTTTTAGATTTTGTGTTTGAGATAGAATTAAAATATATTCCTGCTGCTTGAGCAAGTTTGAGTGCTGTAAAAGCATCTAAAAACTCTCCAGCTTTTCCTCTTACTCCATCGGTTCCAAATAGTTTCATATAGTCTCTTTTTTATTAAATTTAAGAGATAATTCTATCAAATCGAGCCTTAACTTTAATTTTGGGAAAGACAAATATTAATTAAAGCTTATTTTAAGCACTTCTTAAGTACTATTCCACACAAAAATTCGCCCAAACCCTATAAATAGAGAGTTTAGCAAATATAAAAATTACAAATAAGAGGATTAAACCAGTATGGCAAATCATAAACAAACTGCAAAAAGAGCAAAGCAAACGATCGTAAAAACTGAAAGAAATAGATTTTACAAAACTAGAATTAAAAATGTTACAAAAGCTGTAGTAACTGCTATTGAAGCAAATGACAAAGAAGCAGCGGCGGCAGCAATGAAAACTGCTAACAAATATTTACACCACTGTGTAAGCAAAAACATTTTAAAACTTGGTACTGCTTCTAGAAAAGTAAGCAGATTACAACAAAGAATCAACGCTCTTTAAGAGATTAAGCACTTAGCTTAATCCCTTCTTCTCAAACACACTCAACTTTTAAGGCAATCCAATGTTACAAGAAAAACTACAATCTTTTATCAAAAGAAGTGAAGATATTAATACTTTATTAACTTCTCCAGAGATTTTAAGTGATGTCAAAAGAATGACTGAACTTTCAAAAGAACAATCAAGTATCGCAAAAATTGTAGAAGCAGCAAAAGAATACAATCAAATCATTCAAGATATTGAAGATAACAAATTGTTACTTGAAGATAAAGAATTAGCTGATCTTGCAAAAGAGGAGCTAAAAGATCTTGAACATAGAAAGCCTATCTTAGAAGATGAGATTAAAATCCTTTTACTTCCAAAAGATCCAAATGATGAAAAAAATATCTATATCGAGCTTAGAGCTGGAACAGGTGGAGATGAAGCAGCACTTTTTGTTGGAGATCTTTTTAGAACTTATATCAGATATGCTGAAAATCAAGGTTGGAAAACTGAGATTATGAATAGTAGTGAAAGTGAATCTGGCGGATTTAAAGAGATGGTTTTCCTTGTAAAAGGGGAGTCAGTGTATTCAAAAATGAAATTTGAATCGGGAATTCACAGAGTGCAAAGGGTACCAGAAACAGAATCGCAAGGGAGAGTTCATACTTCAGCGATCACTGTTGCTGTTATTCCTGAAGTGGATGATATTGAAATAGAGATTAGAGAGCAAGATTTAAAAATTGATGTTATGAGAAGTAGTGGAAGTGGTGGACAATCTGTTAATACAACAGATTCAGCTGTTAGAATTACACACTTACCTACAGGTATCGTTGTAACTAATCAAGATCAAAAATCGCAACATAAAAATAAAGAACGAGCGATGAAAGTTCTTAAAGCACGGCTTTTTGATATGCAAGAGCAAGAGAGAATCTCAAAAGAGACTGCAGATCGAAAAGAGCAAGTTGGAACTGGAGATAGAAGTGGAAGAATTAGAACTTACAATTATCCACAAGGAAGAATAAGTGATCATAGAATCAATCTAACACTGTATAGGCTTGATGCTATTATGGAAGGTGGTTTGATGGAAGAGATTATTGATCCATTAACTGCAGATTATCAGGCTAGACTAATGGAAGCGGCAGGAGTCTAGTTCTTTTTGAAAATTTTATCGTCAAATTTCGATACAATTTTCGTCATTTACTTTAAGTAAACTCCTCAATTTTACCTTCTATTTTCCTTGAACTTTGCAAAAATAACAAATGGTATTGGATTGTGTATCAGTTTTTTAAAGTTGTTACACTTTGTAAAATAACACAAATCAATTTACTTTGATAATCTGGAGTAAAAATGAAATATTATCTTCTTAAAGCTTTTTGTGAATACCTCACTAAATTTACCCATATTAAACACATTAAAAGAGTTGAAAACAATACTCTTAAAATAGAATTTACAAAAGATGAAGTATTTTATTTTGATATGACTCGTGGAAATTCAATAGTTTATATCAAAGAAAACACAGAAAATATAAAAAGAGATTTTAAATCACCTTTTGATGTTTTATTACAGAAAAAATTTACAAATGGCGTGATAAATCAAATTTATCTTTTAAATGATGATAAAGTGCTTTGCATAGAAGTGGTAGCAAAATCAAGTTATAAAAAAGAGATTGTAACACTCCAATTTGAATTCACTGGTAAAAATACAAATGTGATTATACTTGATGAGAAACGATCTATTTTAGAGGCTTTAAGACATATTGACGAAGAGAGCTCATCAAGAGCTGTTAAAGTTGGCATCAAACTTCTTGATCTTTCAAAACCAAATTTTTCTTTCGAAGAAAAAGAGTGTGAAGATATCATTTCCTATTTAAAAAATAACTACATAGATAAAGAAGTAAAACTTTTAGAAAATCTAAAATTGCAAAAAATAAATCAACTCAAAAAAGAAAAAGAGAAACTAGAGTCAATAATTGCTAACCTTGAAGATAAAGAGGTTTTAGAAAAACAAGCTTATAAGATATATGAAAAAGCAAATTTATTACTAGCAAATCTTTATCAAATAAAACCATATGCTAAAAAAATTGATTTGATAGATTTTAATGGAAATATGATCAATATAGAACTTGAGAGTTCTTTCTCAACGCCATCAAGTTATGTGGATTTTTTATTTAAAAGTGGGAAAAAGATAAAACAAAAGATTGCTAATCAATATTTAGAATATGAAAATCTTTCTCAAAAAGTAGAATTTTTAGTAAGACTCATAGGGATAATTAATCATGCTCAAACGATTGATGAAATAGAATTTTATCTTCCAAAAAAAGATAAAAATATCAAAAAAACAAAAAAAATGGAACCATATCAAAGTTTTTTTATTGATGGGTATAAGATTATGCTTGGTCGAGATGAGAGGGAAAATATCTATTTGCTAGAAAACAGCAAAGCAAACGATTTTTGGTTTCATTTGCAAGGGAGAGTTTCAGCTCATGTGATTGTACAAAATACAAAAAAAGAGTTGCCAGAGTATATTATAGAGGAAGCCAGTAAGATTTGTACAAAATTTTCAAGTGAAAGTGGTGGAGTATATGTTGTTGATTATACTCAAAGACGAAATGTGAAAATTCAATCAAAAGCTAATGTTTTGTATAATCCCTATTATACAACAGTCGTAAAGATATAAAAATAACTAATAAATTTAGATAGAGGAAGATGATGTTTGATATCTTAAAAGAGAGTAGTGAAAGAATAAAAACAGGTGTTATTTTAGTTGCAGTTGTTTTATTTATAGGTGTAATTGACAGTAAATTTATAACATGGCTTTTTTTAGGTGGGATCATGATTGTTGGAGTTTCAGAAGCGATGAAACTTTTCAAAAGTGAAAGAAATCTAATATATATCATTGCAACTATCACTTGGATACTTGCTTACTTTTATCCAAATCCTCAAGATTTAGTGTTTTTATCAATCGTTTTATTTGCTTCAGTTTTAGCATATACGAAAACATTTGATAAATCACTATTTTTACCATTACTCTATCCACTTGTTTCATTTTTATTTTTATTTTCACTCTATCTTTCGTTTGGCATGGGATCACTTTTATGGCTTTTGGTACTTGTAGCTGGTGCTGATGTAGGTGCGTACTTTGTAGGAAAAAGTATTGGAAAAACCCCATTTTGTCCAACTAGTCCCAAAAAAACATTAGAAGGTGTATTTGGTGGAGTCCTAGTAGCTATGGGTTTAGGTTTAGTTTTTGCTCCATCAGCATATGAGATCCAAACAATTCTTTTTGTATCACTTGTAGTTTCTGTTGGCTCTGTTTTTGGGGATCTTTTTGAAAGTTATCTCAAACGTGAAGCAGATGTCAAAGATAGTGGAGATATATTACCAGGTCATGGTGGAATCTTAGATAGAACAGATGGGTACCTTTTTGGAGGAATCCTTATGTATATACTTTTAAAGTTACTTGTCATCTAAAATGATAGTACTTGGATCTACTGGTTCAATTGGTGTAAACACACTGGTTATTGCTAAAAAATTTGGTCTTGGGATTGAAGTTTTAGTAGCTGGTAGAAATATAGAACTTTTAAATCAACAAATAAAATTAACAAATCCAAAAAAAGTTATCATCGCAAATCATGAAGATCTTCATAAAGTAAATCATTCAAATGTGAAAGCTGGAGAAGTTGCTATTTTAGAAGCAATTGAAAATAGTTCTTCAAATCTAGTTGTCAATGCACTTGTAGGATTTACAGGGCTCAAACCAACTTTAAAAGCCCTTGAATGTGGTAAAAAATTAGCTCTTGCAAATAAAGAGAGTTTAGTAGCTGCTGGAAAATTTATCGACACTACAAATATTATACCAATAGATAGTGAACACTTTGGACTTTGGTATCTGTATGATAAGAAAAAAATTATCGATAGTTTAGTTGTCACTGCAAGTGGTGGAAGTTTTAGAGATTTTCCATTGGAAAAATTACAAAATGTGACAGTGAAAGAAGCGCTCAATCATCCAAATTGGTCAATGGGAAATAAGATCACGATTGATAGTGCGACAATGACAAATAAACTTTTTGAACTTATTGAAGCAAGATGGCTTTTTAATACTACCAAATGTGATGCCATGATTGAGCCAAAATCGATTATCCATGCACTTATTAATTTTAAAGATGGAAGTACAACTGCTCATATTGCAAATGTTTCGATGCAACTTCCTATAGCTTATGCAATTTTGGATAAAGTAGAAGATGAGATCTTGGAAAAGGTTGATCTTCTTAAAGTTCAAAATCTAGAGTTTAAGGAGATAAAGTCAGATAGATATCCGATTTGGGAACTTAAAAATGAATTACTTACAAATGAAAATTTGGGTGTAGTGATCAATTCTGCAAATGATTTTGCAGTTGCTAAATTTTTAGCTGGAGAGATACGATTTTTAGATATCTCTAAGATAGCTCTTCATGCAATAGAAAAATACCATAATCTAAAAATAACTTCTACACAAGATATATTTTCAATCAATGATGAAGTAAAAAGATATGTTATGGAGATGAAATTGTGAAAGCGATTCTATCTGTTTTGGTAATCTGTTCTTTTTCATTTGGTGTAGATTTTTATAGAACAGATAGTCATGTAGTAGATGCAAAACATAAATTGATTTGGCAAGATGATGAAGCTACGGTGAAAGTTTTGCGTAATCAAGCCGATGCAAATAAATATTGTGAAAATTTAGAACTTGATGGTATTACAGATTGGCGATTACCAAGCGTAAAAGAATTTGAATATATTTTAGATAAAAAAAGAGGCTACTCTGAACCAAAAATCAATAAAGCGTTTCAGTATGCACTTTTAGACCACTACTGGTTAAAAGATAAAACATGGCGAAATTTTTTTAGGTGGGGATATTATGTGTTTTTAAAAAGTGGAACATTTTATTATGAAAACAATACCTATCCAAAATATATAAAATGTGTAGCGGATGGTGAATCATGAGCAAAAAAGTATTAATTCTTCACGGTTGGAATGGAAGCCAATTCCCACATTGGCAAGCACATCTTGCAATTAACTTGATAGAAAATAATTATGCAGTATCATTTCCTGAACTTCCAAATAAAGATTATCCAATTTTGAGTGAATGGCTTGAATATTTAGATAATGAAATGAAACATTTTAAACCAGATATTGTTGTGTGTCATTCATTAGCAAATATACTTTGGTTTCATTATGTAAATAATTATGCAGTTGATGAGATTGAGAAACTTATGTTGGTGGCTCCCGTAAGTCCTAGTTGTAGTATTCCTGAATTAGGAACCTTTTTTCCCTATCTTGTACCCAATGATCTTAAAGCAACAGAAAAGATAATGGCTTGTAGTGATAATGATCCATATCTTTGCATTGATGAAGCATATCAATTGCACGATATATTAGGTATTGGACTCAAGGTTTTAGAAGATGCTGGACATATAAATGTTTCAAGTGGATTTGGTAAACTAGATTGTGCTTATGATTGGATTGTAAGATGATTTTAAGTATTGAATCAAGTTGTGATGATAGCTCAATTGCTATCACAAAAATAGAAACACTAGAACTTATTTATCATAAAAAGATTTCCCAAGAGATTGATCATAGTGTATATGGTGGAGTTGTTCCAGAACTTGCTGCAAGATTACATGCAGAGGCACTTCCTAAAATTTTAGAAGAGTGTAAAACCTATTTTAAAGAGTTAAAAGCTGTTGCAGTTACAAATGCACCTGGACTTAGTGTTACTCTTCAAGAGGGTGTAATGATGGCTAAAGCTTTAGCTATCTCCCTTGGTATTCCTATCATTGCAGTGAATCACCTAAAAGGACATATCTACTCATGTTTTATAGAAAAAGCTACACAGTTTCCTATGACAGTGCTATTGGTTTCTGGTGGACATACACAAATTATCGAAGCAAATAGTTTAGATGATATGAAAATTATAGGACAAACGAGTGACGATAGTTTTGGTGAAAGCTTTGATAAAGTTGCTAAGATGCTTCATCTTGGCTATCCTGGAGGTCCAATTGTGCAGAAATATGGACAAAATGGGAATGATACTGCTTACGATTTTCCAATTCCACTCAGACAATCACCAAATATAGAATTTAGCTTTAGTGGACTTAAAAATGCAGTGAGAGTAGCTATTTTAGAAGAGGAAAAAAATGGCACATTGAGTGATGAAATAAAGTCAAATATTTGTGCAAGTTTTGAAAAAACGGCAGTTGCACATATTATGATGAAACTTAAAAAATATTTTAAGTTATATCCTCCAAAACGATTTGCCATAGTAGGCGGTGCAAGTGCAAACATTCGTCTTAGAGGTGAATGTGAAAGTTTGTGCAAAACATATGATTGTGAAATGATCTTAGCACCTTTACAATATTGTAGTGATAATGCAGCTATGATTGGAAGAATTGCTATAGAACAATATTGTAAAAATGAGTTTACTCTATATTCTAACCTAGATATCCAGACTCGAATTCACTAAATATTGAGTATCTCTCCTTTGTAAAAGCAAATTTAAAGAAATTTTTCTGTAATATTGCCGACTTTGTTATAAATTTATGAAAGGAGTTCTAGATTATGCCAAAAATGAAATCAAACAGTGGTGCATTAAAAAGATTTAAAATCAAAAAAAATGGTCAAATCAAAAGAGGAAGTGCTTTTAGAAGTCACATCTTAACGAAAATGGATCAAAAAAGAAAAGTAAATCTTAGAGGACCACAAACTGTAGATTCTACAGATGTTAAAAGAGTTAAAGCAATGCTTTGTAAAGCTTAATAATTAAGCTTTTGTCCCTCCGATTTAATTCGGACAAGTTCAGCATATGCTGACACCTAAAAATATAAATATATTGCGGTAAAGAAAGGAATAAAATGCCAAGAGTAAAAACGGGTATCGTTAGAAGAAGAAGACACAAGAAAATTTTAAATATGGCGAAAGGTTTCTATAGTGGAAGAAGAAAACACTTTAGAAAAGCAAAAGAAGCTGTAGAACATGCACTTGTGTATGCTTTTAGAGATAGAAGAGCTAAAAAAAGAGATTTCAGAAGATTATGGATAATTAGAATAAATGCTGGATGTAGATTGAATGATATCAACTACTCAAGATTTATGAACGGATTAAAAGTTGCTGGTATTGAACTTGATAGAAAAATCTTAGCAGATATGGCTATGAATGATTCTGTATCATTTGCATCTTTAGTAGCAAACGCTAAAGCTGCATTAGCAAACAAATAATAATTTTATAAATTACTAAAAAAGGCTAGGTGAATTCACCTAGCCTTTTTTTATACTTATAAGATAAACAACTTTCTAAGATAAAGAAAATCCCTTATCTAAAATCAATATGGTTCAACTGGAATCCATCCACCAACAATTCTTTCGATAACTTCAGCAATCCCTGCTTGAACGAAACCTACATCATCTAAAAATTCATTATCTTTCCATTTCATAGTATCCATTGTATTTCTACATACAATAAATTCTACACCATATTCCATTAGTGATCTTATTCTTGTGAGTGTATCGGGATCGTAATCTTTTCTAAGAGATCGAACACCTTGTGCGTATGTTACAACGACAACTTGGATTCCTTCACTAGGATAGGCTTTTAAAACATTGTTTATAGAACTTAGCATATGATTAACATCTTCAAGATTTGCAACATTTAATTTAATAACCCATTTTCTTGGATTTTCAAAGGTTGGTTGAGGATCAGAAAATTTCATATCTGATGATCCGTAACTAAACAACAACATGAACACTAGCAATATCTTTTTCATTATAATACCTTGTATTAAATTTCAAACATTATACTACTAATAACTTAATAAAAAAAATAAAGGGGTCATATTTTGTTAGTTTTATAAAAGTTCCAAAATTTAAATCTGAAGTGCAATTTTTGAGTTGAAAAAATCATATCAATTT
>CALMBI010000133.1 GCA_937860115.1 uncultured Arcobacter sp.
TTATCTTCCCAAGATTTGTTATGTTTGATACGAGGGAATCTATATCAATAAATAACAATCTCCTGTCTTTTGGCAAAAAATCGATGTATCTTTCTATATCTTCTTTTTTTGGGAAGATATATAAGATTCCATCGATAGCATCTTTTGAAGTGGCGATTAAGATCTCTTTGTATCTACTTTGAGATTTTTTCGTGAACTCTATCTCTATATTAAATCTCTGATTGTTTTTTGCAGTAAAAATAAAATCAGGGACATGGTGCAAAGTTTTGCTATGCTCTGATATTGTAGTTCGTATCACTTGCCCAATTGTTGAAAGATGATAATCTGCAATTTGCTCCACGATATTGTGGTGCAGTGTAGTTAAATTCATCTTAGCATTTTTTGGTTTTAGGTTGTAATATTCACTCAAATTCTCTTTTGCTTCGTTTGTTAGGACTATCGCTCTTCGTGGACTTATGTGTTTTGTATTCCAAAATGTTATTAACCCTTGTTTTTGCAACTCATTCATTCTCTTTGATGATGTGATAGAGCTAGAAAAAAATGTTCTAGCCATCACTTCGTTGTAAGACTTTCCATAACGATTGATAAATTTGAATATCTCTATATCTCTTGGAGTAATCATTTTATATCTCAAATTTTGTAGTTTTTGAGCCAAAAGAGATTTTTGTAAAATATTTTGAATTCATATCTAGCTCTATTGTCTCCCCATTTGATTTTTCAACTACTTCACCTGCCATAATTGACTTGATATCATCTAACGATAAATCTCCAAATACTGGATTTTTAAAAGGGATACGAAACTCACAATCCCCGAAATTCATCCACGAATTTTTGTCTAGCTCATCTTGAAGCATAGGCTTCCAGTCGCTACAACATAAGGTTTTAGCACCTTTTTTACTCTCTCTTATTTCAAGGTCGTGTTCTTTACATAATGGACATTTCATCTTGCTCTCCTTATATCTCGAATTTGACAACTGATACAACTTTATCAGTTGATGTGGTTGTTTCTTTCAAAACACTTTTTGGTTTTGGCTC
>CALMBI010000134.1 GCA_937860115.1 uncultured Arcobacter sp.
TCTTCTAATGCTGCTGCTGTTTCTTCTAAAGCTGCTGCAGCTTCGTTTGAGTTTTGGTTGAGTGTTTGAACATTATGTAAAAGTTCTGTTGAACTATTTTGTAGAGTAAGACCAATTTGTTTGCTATCTGTTAACATTTTTGAGATAACATCACCAAGTTCATTAACTGATACAGCAACCTTCGCATATGCACTAGGGGAATCTATGAGTAAAATCTTTATTTTTGTAATAATTTAAGATATTAACTAGCATATTGATATCTCTAGCGATGGTATGTTCTAAATAATCTCTCAGCTCTTCTAAAATTTTTCCAAGTTCTTTGAGTGCTGGTGATTCTGCATTTTTATTTATTTTAGCTAAGTTATTTCCACTTTTGAGTTCATTTGTAAATCGGACAACATCACTTACAAATTCATGATCGATTCTTATTGTTGATTCTGTTTTTTTTGATATTGTCATTGATCACTTTAGACATTGCACCAAACTCATCTTTTGTATTTAAAGAGATAAGTTCAGCAGTGTGTACTTCTCTATTTAAGAATTTAAAGAATGTTAATAATCCTTTTTCAAAGATATTGATTTCACTTATAATTGATCGTGAGATAACTTGAATAATAATAAAGATTACAATAATAGTTACAACTAATAGGGTGATTAAAAAATTAGTTGTATTTTCTGATGTAGAAATGTAGCTTTTATTTAAATCTTCTCTTTTTGCTTTGTTCGCTTTTTGCCATTTTGCAAGACCAGCTTTAAGTGGTCTCCACTCTTTTGTAAACTTACTGTTATCATCTTTTTCTAATAAAACTCCATTGTTAAGCTTTTGGACTAAATTTTCGATAACAGCCTTTTGCTTGCTATAAAGTTGATCAATTTCAAATTTCCCATAACCCTTTTGAGTATGAACTACTTTTCTTTAACTCCTCCATGATCTGTTCGAGTTCATCATATGCTTTGATAAAATTTTCTTTTGCTTTTTTATCTTCTGGATTGATAATGGTTCCTCTTAGTGCATTTGACACTTGTAAACCTTGTTCACTTGCTTTTGTAATAGTTACTGCTAAAGCACTAATTTTTGACGTATTCTCATAATTTTCTTCAAGTGTATGCATCTTCATGTATGCAAAAATTGCAGTTATTGTAAGAAATAGAGTAGTGATCATCGCAATAAGATTGATTTTACCACTTACTTTTTGATTTTCTAAAAAACTTATTTTAGCCTCCTAATAATTGTGTATGCATTATGGTATCATTAAAAATGTTAATAATAATATTTTGAATTTATATTTATATTATAACTATTTCTTATTATTTGTTAGTTTCAAAAATATCATAGCTGTCATTATAGCATCGTTTACAGCATCGTGTTTTCCCATCATAGGAAGAGCAAGTTTTTTCATAATAGTGTTAAATCTGAGATCAATATTTCCTTGTGGGATAGCACCAATGACACTATCGTAATAGAGTGATGAGACTTCAAGTTGTTTATTTGGAAGCTTGATACCTATTTTTGATTTGCTATATTTATTGATCATTGCTACATCAAATTCAAGGTAATATCCAACAAGTGGTCGATTTCCAATAAAATCTAAAAAATCATAAATCACATCATCAATATTTTCCCCATTAATAAGATCACATTCTCTTATTTGATGGATTTTAATAGAATCCCCTTCTAGTTTTTTCTTTGGTTTAATAAATCGTTCAAATTTTTGGCTTAAGAGGATTTTATTTCCTTTTATTTTTACCGCACCTATGGAGATAATATCATCTATTTTAGGATTGAGTCCTGTTGTTTCACAATCAAAACATATATATTCATCTCCATCATAAGGATCAAATAGATATTCGTATTTATTATTTGTAAGTTTTTTTTTATTCCAATTCTTAAAAAAATTATCAAACATCATAGAGCCTATATTTGACCAAGTTTATAGTGAAATGAGATAAATTTTTTAAATTTATCAACAATTTTAAAACTATCTCTTAAAAGATCTTTCTCTAAAGAATTAAGTGTATCTGGATTAATATAGTTATCAAGTGGTTCTTTGGCATCTATTTTTTGGAGTCTAAACTTGAGCCTGAGTGTTAAAAGAAGATTGAAACTCTCAATAAGTTCTTTACTAAACTCTTTTTCAATAATCCCCATCTCTTGAAGATCTTTGATTCTGTGGATTGTATTTGTTTTTCGTATTTTATTTTCAAGTGATAATGCCCTGATACCATGAACAATAGGGAAAATCCCCCCTTTTTTGATATCAAGCTCATCTTTGTGCTCTTTTTTATCAACGATAAAATTAGCAAACATCCCAAGTGGTGTTGCAAAATTAAGGACTGGTTTTGCAAAAAATGAATGAAATACATTTGAGTCTGTTGCTCTTGCAAAAAGGTATTGTTTGAGATTTACAAGGAGATATTTGTCTCCAGCAACTGCAAATGCATCATAAAAAATAGCTAGATTCATATGATTTTCTTCACTTGGAGTATTGATCCACTCAAAGATAGTCTCTTCAAATTCACTTTTTGTTTTTACCCAATATGGATTTGAGACCATGATATCCCCTTTACATCTTGGGTATCCACAATCGATCAGAGTTTGTGTAAATTTGTGAGTAAATACTTCAATTATCTCTTTACTAGCTTTGCAATCATCAGCTAAGATAAGAGCATTGTCTTGGTCTGTTCTTAAAATTTGCTCCTCTCTCCCTTCGCTACCCATAATGATAAGTGCTGAACCTGTAATAAGTTCTTCAGGTGCAAGTAGTTCAAAAAGGCGTTTAAAAAGTTTATTATTAAGTTGTGAGATTATTTTTGCTATGTATCTTACTTTTACACCTTTTGCATAGAGGATTCTAATAACCCGCACAAATTTTTCACTGGCAGATTTAAGTTCCTCTACACTTTGGGTATTATCAAGTTCTAAAATAACTGAATAGGTATGAGATGCAAAATAACTAGTGAGTGCAATAAGATCTAAAACTCCCATAATATCTTCATTTTCATCTACTACTATAAGTCTTTTGATCCCAAATTTATTCATTTTGATTTGAGCATTAAATAAAAATTCGTTTCTAAAAACTGTTTTGAGTCCCCATGATGTTATTTGTGAGATAGGTGCATCAAAATCAAGGCGATTAAGGACAATTTTTTCTCTAAAATCGGTGTCTGTTACAATACCCATTTTCCCATCAACTCCTTTAACTAAAAGAGAAGTCGCTTTAGATTTTTTCATTATACTTACTGTATTGAAAATAGTTTCATTTTCATCTACAATAAATGGTTTTTGCAAATAGGCATCTTGCACACGAGAGATCATAAGATTGACAAATTCTTTACTTTGTTCATTATCTACGCTACTATTGAGTTTTTTTGAGATAGATTGGAAAAAATATCCCTCTAGCTCATTGTTTTTGTAGATGATCTCCAAAAATGTTTCTCTTGGAAGTGAATAGCAGATTGTTTCACTTGAGGCTTTAAAGCTGTATTTTGAATGGTTTTCTATAAGTGAAATAGGATCAAAATACTCATTGTTACCAAATACGGAAATAACTGTCTCTTCTTGAAGTTCTTGGACGACACCTTTGATGATAAAATATAAAAATTCTGGTTTTTGATCATGCCTTAAAATAAGTTCATTTTCTTTGAAATAAACAACATCAAGTGTTTCAACTAATCGGTCTAGTTCAAAATCATCTAGTCTATTAAATGGTGTGATTTTTTTGATAAAGCTTTTTTCTTCAAGAAGTCCCATATTGATCCTTTGTATATATAGGAAAATATAGCACTAATCAAATAAAAAATAGCTATAGATTCTACTTTCAATAGCTATTTTTGGTAAATTTATTTTGGTATGATTGTTGTTAGGTTAGATTGTGTCCAGCTATACATTCCACCTCGATACCAATTAAGTTTATTTGCAGGGTACCCTAATTTTAGTAGGTTTTCTATAGCCCAAGTTGATTGTGGACACCAAATACCATTACAAAATAAAAGAAGTGTTTTTGCATTTGAAAAATCATAAACACCATCTTTTTGTGTTACACCTATCGATTCAAGCATATCATCAAATTCTGCTGGATTTTTTGCGTGATCAAAATTTGGAAATGGAATATTGAGAGCTGTAGGGATTGTAAGCTTATGATACCAAATAGGTAGCCTTGCATCGATTAAAAGTAGATTTTTATTACTACTTTGTGCTTTTTGCATAAACTCAATCACTTCAAGCTCACCATAAGTTTTAATCTCATCATTGATCTTCATAGGAGAGATATGCCCAGCAGTTGTTACAAAACTTTTTTTGCACTCATTTGGTACATTTTGATTTGCAAAATCTCCACCCCAAATCGTATCAACATTGAGTTGCACATTTTTGCATTTTTCATTTGGTGTTCTTGTTATAGTGTATTCATATTTTGTATCATATGGATCAGTGTAGTTGATTTTAACTGGATTTTTTTTAAGATCTATTTGTGATCCAACAAGAGATCCTGATGTCAAAAGACCTACTAAAAGTGCGTTTGTAAGATATTCCATTTCTAACTCCTTGACTTTTTATATAACCATATTTTATACAAAATAGATTAAAAGTCAAGAAGAATAGGAAGATTTGAAAAAATTAGTAAGACAACCCCACGGCATCTTTAATAACTCTCATTTTTTCCCTAGCAATAGTTCTAGCCTTTCTAGCCCCATCACTTAACATATCTTTTACCATTGTTGGATGGTTTAAAAGTTCATTTCTTTTCTCTTCATACGGTGCAAAATAGTTATTTATTTTTTCCAACAAAGTCATTTTAAAATGCCCATACCCTTCCCCAGGAGTTGCATATCTTTTTTGTAAATCAAGGAGTTCATCGTTTGACATAAAAAGTTTAGATATCGCATAAATATTGCAGTTTTCCCACTCTTTTGGTTCATTGAGGTCTGTACTATCAGTTACTATCCCCATAACTTGTTTTTTGATAACTTTAGGTACCCCAAACATATCAATAGTATTTCCATAGCTTTTTGACATCTTTGCTCCATCAGTCCCAGGAACAGTTGCTACAACTTCATCCACTTTTGCTTCAGGGATAACTAAAATCTCCCCATAGTGATTGTTGAAACTTTGAGCAATATCTCTTGTCATTTCGACATGTTGGATTTGGTCTTTTCCTACAGGAACGATATTTGAATCAAATAGTAAAATATCTGCAGCCATCAAAACAGGATAAGAAAACAGCCCATGATTTGTAGCAAGTCCCCTTGCTGTTTTATCTTTATAGCTATGAGCTCTCTCTAATAATCCCATTGAAGTGTGATTTGAAAGTATCCAGTAAAGTTCAAGTACTTCAGGGACATCACTTTGTACCCAAAAAGTAGACTTTACTGGATCCATCCCAAGAGCTAGGAAATTTACAGCTGCTTCAAAAGTGTTTCTTTTTAAAAACTCGCTATCTTTTACAGAAGTCAAAGCATGGTATGAAGCGATAAAAGCAAAAAGCTCCCCATCATCTTGACTCTCAATCATCTTTTTTATCATCCCAAAATAGTTTCCAATATGGATTGTTCCACTTGGTTGTATTCCACTTAATATTCTTGTTTTACTCACGATCTTTGTCCTACCTCATAATTTTTGAAATAGTATAAATTTCAATCTATACCTCAAATTATTTTTTTAATCTATCTTATTTTAGCATAGAATTATAGAAACAAACAAAAGTTGTGATTACTTCTCGTAATTTCTTTTGCTTGTCTGGCTATTTTTCTTTTGAGTTTTTGGATAACTTTTTCCTTTTTCATCACGATTTGTAGATTCAGATTTTTTATCTTTTTCCCATGGTCTCTTGTCGCGATTATCTGGTTTTTTAGCCTGACCATCTTTTGAAGCATTTTGTTTACCACTATGCGCACCATTTCGTGCATCTCTCTCAGCTCTAATCTTTTGGTCTCTACTTTGAGTTTTACCTTTGCTTTTATTTGGCTTTTCCGGTGCTACATAGACTTGTTTTGAAGTAAATCCCTCAAGGAAAATTTGTTTTATCTCTTTTTTTATCAGTCTTTGGATGCCGTTTAGATACTCCAATTCTTCCCCACAAACCAAAGAGATAGCACTTCCTTCATTTCCAGCTCGTCCTGTTCTTCCGATTCTATGAACATAATCCTCACTAATATTTGGTAACTCAAAATTTACAACATGGGGAAGTAAATCAATATCTATTCCACGAGCAGCAATATCAGTAGCTACCAAAACTCTCACACTTCCCTCTTTAAAATCAGCCAAAGCTTTTGTTCTTGCACCTTGTGATTTATTTCCATGTATTGCAGCCGAAGTTATCCCTCTCCCCGCAAGAAACTCACTTAGTTTATTGGCACCATGTTTTGTTCGTGTAAATACAAGCACTTGTGTCCATTTTCCGTCTTCAATCAAATGAGCCAATAATTCTCTTTTTTTCTCTTTATCAAGAATATAAAGTGCTTGATCTATCCCACCACCTGTTTCATTTCGTCTAGCTACTTCAAGTAATACTGGGCTGTTAAGCAAACTATCTGCCAAAGCTTTTATCTCATCTGAAAATGTTGCTGAAAAGAGAAGGTTTTGTCTCTTTTTTGGTAAGATTGAGAGGACTTTTTTAATGTCATTGATAAATCCCATATCAAGCATCCTATCTGCTTCATCAAGTATCAAAAACTCTACTTTAGATAAATCAACTGTTTTTTGCCCAACATGGTCAAGCAATCTTCCAGGGGTTGCGACTAGAATATCGACACCTTTTTTTAAAGTAGCAATTTGTGGGTTTATTCCTACTCCACCAAATATTACAGTTGATTTGAGTGATAAATATTTACCATAAGTATCCACACTTTGCTCAACTTGAGCTGCTAACTCTCTTGTAGGAGTAAGTATCAAAGCTCTTACATGTGGTTTTGCTTCTGTTTTTTTAGCCCTATTTAAAAGTTCTAAAAGTGGAAGTGTAAATCCAGCAGTTTTGCCTGTACCCGTTTGAGCACCAGCTAGTACATCTTTTTTTTGGAGTATCACAGGGATAGCTTTTGATTGGATAGGAGTTGGATTTTCGTATCCTTCCTCGTAAAGTGCTTTTAAAATCGGAGCAGATAAACCTAAACTTGAAAATGACATTAAGTACCTTTTTTTGTGTCTTCTTATAGACTAAATTTTTGGGAGTGTAATATAACTTGTTAAAAAAGAAGCTTTTATTTCATCCTATTTTACTTTGTAAAGCTTATCTTTACTGTACAGAGAAAGTTCCTAATGATTTAAAAGTGTTTTTGCAAACAGAGTTGCTTCTTCTGTGATATTTTCACCACTTATCATTCGTGAGATTTCAGCGATTCTCTCTTCATCATTCAATTCTCGCACCTTTGAAACTTCCCCAATTTTTTCTACCAAAAAGTGTTGATCGGCAGTTGAACTAAGCTGTGGCTGGTGGGAGATTGCAAATATTTGATAATTTTTTGAGAGAGTTTTGAGTACCTTTGCTATTGATTCACTCTCTTTTCCACTTAGATTTGCATCGATTTCATCTAAGAAAAGGATCCCATTTTGATCACATTCATAGATACTTCTTGCTGTAAGTAGTGCAAGTCGTAATCTATTAAATTCTCCACTACTCAGCTTTTTTAGTTCTGTATTATTAAGAGCAAACAACACTTCATCATAGCCATTTTTAGTAAGCTCAATGTTGTTTAGAGTGATTGTTAAATTAGTAAGATAAAGATCTCTTAAAAAGATATTCATATCAGTTTCCAAAATTGCAAGAGCATCTTTTCGTAAATTTGTAAGTTCTAGTCCAACTTTTTCAATCTCAAGTGAGTATTTTTTATAATTTTTTTCTAAAATTGCTTTTTCAAAAGAGATATTGTCATACTCTTCTAACTCTTTTTCTTTGATTTTTTTGTAGTTGATCGCTTCTTCAATAGATCCATATTTTTTCTGTAAAGATGCAAGCTCCTCGATACGATCTAGTGTCTCTTCTATATTCATATCATCATAAGAATTGATCTTGTCATAAAACTTTTCAAACTGATTATGAACTTCATTAATAGCATCATCAAAAAAACTACTATCAAGTTCCAGCATATTTAATGCTTGAGAAATTTTATGAGTATTATCTAAAAAAGGTTTCACTTCTAGGAGCACTTTTTGTACTTTTTCTTTTTTATTCATCAACTCCTTGAGCTCTTTAAGTTCCTCATACTCTCCAATTTTTGGATTGATTTTAGCTATTTTATCAATCTCAAATCGTGCAAATTCTTTGAGATTTTCTATATCTTGCTCATCTTTATAGATCTTTTGAAGTTTGTGTTTTATCTCTTTTAACTCTTTATAAATTGTTTGAAATTGTTCATGTATTAAAGAGTAATTTTCAAATTTTAGAGCACCTAAAAAATCTAAAAACGAGATAACATTATCACTTTCAAAATCACTCGTATCTTTGAGATGGAGGTGTTTAAAAAAACTTTTTGTAAATTCTTGAAGATCACTTTTTGAGATAGTTTGATTATTCAAAAAATGTCTTGTTTTTGTTGTTGTGATCTGTTTGATAGAAAAATCATCATCGATCAAATAATCTTCATTTTTTATTTTGCTTCCACTAATTGTGAGTTCACTTAGTTTTGCTTTGATCTCTTTAAATCCAAAAGAGCCTACAATGCTATTAAAAAGTATCGACTTTCCAGCTCCACTAGGTCCACTAAAGATTATAAGGCCGTTTTTAAAGCCAAGTTCTATTTTGTTAAAAGATAGATAATCTTCTAAATAAAATCTTTCTATCAAACTATTTTCCCCAATTTAATTTCTGATTTAACACAGAGAAATAATCTCTCTCTTTTGTCCGAATCAGTTTTGATTTTTGGTTTGCTATTTTTATTTTGATCACTTCATTTTGTTTGAGTTCAAAAGTATCTTGCCCATCAAGAAGAACTATCGCACCTTCGCTATCAGGTGTTTTGAGTTCTATTTCAAAATCAGCTGGAAGTACAAGAGGTCTTTGGGTGAGTGAATGTGCTGAAATTGGTGTAACTATAAAAGCTTCTGTAAGTGGATAAACTACTGGTCCACCGCTACTTAGATTGTATGCAGTTGATCCTGTCGGAGTTGAGATCACAAGTCCATCACCATAGTAACTATTAAACTTCTTTCCATCTACAAACGCTTCTATATTTACCATGTGGATTACTGATTTACTTTTGATGACGATATCGTTAAATGCGATTGTTTTATTTTTGTTGATTGTCGCTTTGATCATCATTCTTAGATCAATAGTATATTGATCATTTATGAAATTTTCTAAAAATTTATCAAGTTCATTTGGAAGAACGGAAGTTAAAAATCCTAATGTTCCAAGATTGATCCCAAGTATTGGTTTTCCAAATTTTATAGATCTTCTAGCAACAGAGATAAGTGTGCCATCTCCTCCAATTGTTACTAAAAAATCAGACTCTTTTGCCAAATCTTCTAAATTTACCCCATTATTTTGATCTATCATATCACTACTTGTTTTATCGATCGATGTGATTATCCCTCTTTTTTCAAATTGTTCTTTGATTTGAAGATAAACATCGAGTAATTCTGGTGAATTAGGTCTTAAAATAATCCCAGCTTTCGCTTTATTTTGCAAAAGTTCTTTGTTGTTTATTGATTTCATAGTCGCAATTATATCTTATGAGTGATTAGAGATGCTACTTTTTATCCAAATAGATAAAAAAATCAAAATTTTTTTGTTACTTTTATCTCATTTTTTTCCCTTAATCGTTACAATCACAAAAACAAAAAAACAAGTAACTCGTTACTTGCTTTAGGGTTTGCTTCTTTAGGTGGAATTATTTCCACCAATAAAAGAAGTCATTAGATAGCAGGTCCCTTAAAAAATGGGACATTTTTTAAGGAGAAAAAATGATAGGTAGAAAAGTTGGAATAGTTGGGGCTGGTTTTGTTGGAGCAACTGCAGCCTATAGTTTGACACTTCTTGGGACTTGCCATGAAGTGATTTTATATGATTTATATCCAGATATCGCAAAAGGAAAAGCGATTGATATGTCACAATCGACTAGTTATTCCCCTCAAGGGAGTATAGTAACTGCCGCTGAGACATTAGCGGATATGAAAGATTGTGATATTGTTGTTATTACTGCTGGAGTTCCTAGAAAAAGTGATATGACAAGAGAAGACCTTCTTTTAATCAACGCAAAGATTATAAAAGATGTCGTAGAGGGTATTGTGAAATATTCACCAAATGCTATCATCATTTGTGTATCAAATCCACTTGATGTGATGACTTATGTAGTGCATAAACTCTCAGGATTTGAAAAACATAGAGTTATTGGGATGGCAGGTGCACTTGATGCATCTAGAATGGCGTATCAAATCAACAAAAAAGTGGGATTTGGACAAGGACAAACAAGAGCGATCGTTATAGGTGATCATGGTCAAAATATGATCCCACTTCCTGAGATATCAGCAGTTGGTGGTATTCCTTTAGGGCAACTTATCACAAACGAAGATATGGAAGAGATTATAGAAAAAACAAAAGAGGGTGGAGCAGAGATAGTGAAATATCTTGGAACTTCTGCTTATTATGCTCCAGGTCGTGCGATATCTATTATGGTACAAGCTATTTTGGATGATTCTAGAATTGTTGTTCCATCATCTGCTATGCTAAGTGGTGAATATGGATATGAAGATGTAACGGTTGGTGTTCCAGTTGTCCTTGGTGCAAAAGGGATAGAACAAGTGATTGAGATAGATCTTAATGATCAATTAAAAGAGAAATTTGCAAAAAGTGTTGGTTCTATAAAAGAGGGGATTAAGATATTAGAAGATAATGGTTTTTTTGATAAATAATCTTTAGGATTTTGCCCTTTTGTCTTTATAATGCAATAAAAAAAGGCTAGTCGAATCGACTAGCCTTTTTTAGTTTCGAAGTGAAAACACTTGTTCTAATTAAGAACAGTGTCCTCCACCACAACAACCACTTTTTTTAGATACAGCTGAAGAAGCAGCTTCTAAAGCAGCATTGTAATCTGGTTCAGTTGTAATTTCTGGAACAACTTGTTTGTAACAAACTTTTCCATCTTCACCGATAACAAATACAACTCTAGCCATGATACCAGCTAATGGCCCGTCAGCTAAAAGTACACCGTAAGCGTTAGCGAAATCTTTGTTTCTGAAATCTGAACATACTTTTAAGTTTTCAATTCCAGCAGCTCCACACCATCTAGCAGCAGCAAATGGTAAATCCATAGATACAGTTATAACTTCTACACCTTCTAAAGCAGCAGCTTCTTTGTTGAAAATTCTTGTTTCAGCATCACAAACACCTGTGTCTAATGATGGTACTACAACTACTAATTGAACTTTTCCAGTTCCACCGATTGTTTCATTTTGAAGCATTGGATTACAGTTTACAACTGTTACTGATGGTGCTACATCTCCTACGTTTACTTCATTTCCTGCTAAATTACATACGATATCGTTTTTAAATGTTACTGTTGCCATTTTTATTTTCCTTTGTTTTTTGATTTAAGTAACAGAAGTTTAATAAAATAAGATAAATTTAGTCTTAATTGAAATCTTTAACACTTATAATTGAGTTTGCTATTTTTATGCTATTTTGAATTTATAAAACAAATGGTATTTATATTAAAGAAACTATAAGAGCATTTTGGATAGA
>CALMBI010000135.1 GCA_937860115.1 uncultured Arcobacter sp.
GATGTTTCTTCTTTTGAATGCCATGGTTTATCAGAGAATTCTAATCTTTTTAGCCATTTAGTATTTAAGTTACCTTCCCATCCTGGTACAAGTAATCTTAGTGGGTATCCTTGTTCAGCTCTTAATGCTTCACCATTTTGTCCCCATACAAGCATTGCATCATCTAAAGCTTTAGCAACTGGAATAGTTCTTGGATTTCCTGCATTGTCACTACCTTCAGCTAGCATCCATACAGCATCTTTCTCCAATCCGATATCATCTAAAATAGTTTTTAGCATAACACCTGTCCACATTGCTGAACTCATCATCCCTTTTAAGAATTGAAGATTATTAAATTGTGGTCCTCTCCAGTCTGTTGAACCATTTGCTGGACACTCAATAAAATAGATTCTACTTTCACTTGGATATTTTTTTATCTCATCTAATGTTAATACAACCTCTTTTTTTACTTTACCATGGATCATTAATCTAAATTCATTAGGATCAACATGCGCTGTTCCACCATGATTTCTTGTAAAGAATAATCCATTTGGAGTGATAATACCCTCTGATTCATGTAATGGACACATAGAAACAGATGCATACATATCTCCAGAAGATAGAAGATCTGTAGTTCTTCTTACATTGTTATGCTCAAATGGTGATGGTAATCCATATGGATTTTTTGTAACTAAATCACCTAATTTTGTCCCCCATGGCACCTCTTCAACGATAACTTTTTCATCAGCTCTTAAACTAACTGGTGATAAAACTTGCGCTGCAGCTACTGCACCAACAGAATATACTGCTGTTTTTTTAAAAAAGTCTCTTCTGCTGTTTGGCATTTCTGCTACTTCAGTAGTTAGGTCTTTTTTAAAGATTTCACTAATTTTCTTCATTGTTCCTCCTAAATTTTAGTAATCATTTACCACTAATGACGGAAATTATAGAAAAAAATATTTTTAATGTCAAGAAAATTTGTTCAATTTTAGTATTATTTTTTCTTATATCAATATAATTTTTATAACAATTATAAGCTCAACTTTTTTTATAACATGATAAAATGTCATAAAAAGTCGCATTTTTTTTTCAAAGCCCTATATTTTGGATAATTATAAATACTTATAAAGAAAAATTATGTTAAAAATAGATAAAACTTTTAAGAATAAAAACCATTTTTTTCGTCAATTTTTTGGTTCAAAAAGTAACAAGTTTTATGAAATGATAAAAAAATAACTTCAAATTTTTATGGATCTATAATGGAAAAACAAAACAAAATATTAAGACTCTGTCTTGCAGATGAACAAACAAAACAAATGATAGAAAAAAGCACACTTCAACTTGAAATAGGTGGAGTTGTAGGAGATAAATATTTTGGTAGAGAAAATAGAGAAGTTCTCCTTACAAGTACCTATGGATATGAACTTGCACTTTCACATGATATTCCTATGGAGTATGGAACACTTGGTGAAAATATCTTAACAGATATGAATATCAAAAACTTACAGCTTGGGGAAAGACTTAAAGTTGGTGAGGTTATTTTTGAGGTAAGTATGTTATGCCCTGTATGTACTCATCTTTCAGTTATCAAAAAAGAGTTACCAAAACTTATCAAAAATGATAGAGGAATTTTTCTAAAAGTGATCAATGGTGGCACAATCACTCTTGAAGATAAAATCGAACTACTTTAAGTTTAATCTATGTAGTTCTTTTTTGAATCACTAAAATCTATTTGTGTACCCATCTCTTTGTATTTAGCGAAGTAAAATTCTACAAACAATTTTAAATTTTGATCATTTGGTAAAAAGTACTCTTTCTCTTTTTTGGCAAATTGCTCCAGCCAAAGAGTAGCATCTTTTTTTTCTAAATAATGTGATGCTAATGAGCTATATGTTTTTATATACCATTCTTTCAGTCGTTTGATTTTTTCATCTGATCTATCAATATTTAATTTTTCACTATCAGTATCAAAAGACAATACTCCTGTTTCAAATAATCCACTAAGGTGGACCAAACCTTCACAATAATATGGCTGAACCTCATCTACTTCCATCCAACCAATAAGTCCAACTGCCCTTTTAATAGTATCACTGATCACATATCTTTCAAGTTCACTCTCATCACTACTTGAATCCATAAAAAAAGATACTAATCCACCAGTAGTTGCTTTGAACTCTTCTATGTTTTTAAAGTTTCCACTTCTATTCATCACAGATTCTGTTGATTCATCACACCATAAAATATGACCAAATTCGTGCCCAATAGTAGTAATATCATACACTCTATGCCAATCTTTTGTATTTTTGAATAAAAAATTTCTCTCTCCACTTAAAAACTCTTGTCCAAAAATATCAAGAGAGAGTTGTAAAAATGGTTTTGCTCTTTGAATTTGCAAAATCTCATCACTAAAAGCAAATATCTTTTTTCCACACTCTTTTGATATTTTTTCATCATTTGGTACCACTTGAGCTGAGAAAAGTCCATTGTATTCAGCACCAAAATAAAGTGCAGGACGACCGATATAAAGCTGCACTTTTTGCAAACTTTTTTGGCAAAAATCAAATATATCTTTATGTGTACCATCTCTATCAATATGTTGATAAAGCTCTGTTGACATATTTTTAAGCTTATTTGCTCTTTGATTTGCACTTTGGTAGGTTGGATTTGATAACCGTATATCCCATTCTAGGGCAACAGCTTTTCTATAGTGATCTTCATAGTATTCTAATGGATGTCCTATTTGAATTGGTGTCGTGATATCCATCCAAGCTCGATCAACTTCACTCCAATAGTGTACAAGTCTATCTGTTCTTTTTTCACTAAAAGCTGTAATAAGTGACTGAATATATTTCACATATTGCCATTTTTGATCAAATAGATCATCTTCAAGCTCAATAAGTGCATCACTAAACTCTTCTAAAGCATCTATGACTGAATCTACCTCTTTTTTAAATGCCTTGATATACGCTTCACTTTTATATCCACCATCCTCTTTTACAAGGACACTATAACTTCTATCCGCAACCATATCATCATGACCCATATCGAAAAGATTATTTTTTTCCAAATACTCCATAACAGCTTGATCAGAATCAAATTTTTTAGATAATTCTTTGTTAATTCCATTGATAATATGCGCTGTCCAGCTACTTTGCCACGATGTCATTGCTAAACCTACATTATACACACCTTTAAATATCTCTCTATAAAATGGATTTAAAAGATCCTCTTTATGGATAAAATCAAGCGTATCGGCATGATAATCGTTCCAATAATTGGCTACAAATTTATATGCACCCTCTACAAGAAAGATGATTTTTTCCTCACTCAGTTCCCTTTTTTTAAGTACTTGAACAAAACTATCATCCCTTAGACTTACCAATCTCCCAACAAGTGCAACCCTAAGATCATCACTCATCTCTAAGTTGAGCTCTTTTGCCATTGCATCAATAATCTGTAAGTTTTCAAATTGATTGTTTTCTAAATACTCATACAGTTTATTCACTTCTGCTTTTTTACTACTTAAATAATCATATATCTTTTGAACATCACTTAAAAATTTTTCTTTCATACTATCCTCTACTATTCTAATTCACTTTTTTCTATAAATTTTTCAAACTCTTCAATCTCATAAGATCGTCCGAGCACTACAGCGATATCTCCAACATCAAGTTTATGGTTTATACCACGTGATGAAAAAATAAATTCTTTCCCCATCTCTTTATCTTGAATCCCTAGTAAAATAAGATTAAATCTCTTAAATTCATCCATCTCTTTTGTTAATTTACCATCTAAAATACTATTTGGCATAACAGGTATCTCTTTTACTAATAATCCTGAATTTCCATTTAAAATACCATCTAAAATAGAAAGTGATATTGGTTTATCAAGTTGTCTAAAGATTCTAAGTCCTGTCGTTTCACTTGGATTTAAAATAACACTCGCCCCTGCCATATGGAGTTTTTTTTCTTCATTAAGATCATTTGCTAAAGAGATTATTTTAAGATTATGATTGAGATTTCTAGCACTTAGTGTAACAAATAGATTTCTATTAAATTCATTATGTACACAAAAAAGCATCTGGACATTATTTGTATCGATTCCAAATGAAAGAAGCTCTTCATCATTAAAACATTCATAATTATAAATGTTCTTGGTATACTGATCTTTGCGGGCAAAAGTAAGTGTTTCATTAATAGGCTCAATCACAGCAAACTCATAATCTGCAGCTTTAAGCTGGGATGCTATCTCAGCTGCTAATTTACTGTAGCCAAATATTAAGATCATTATAGATTCCTTTGAAGATATTTTTTAAATTCGGCAATAGTTTTTTCATATCCTATCACAATCAAAAAGTCTTTTGCTTCAATTTGAATTTGATCTCTTGGTGGATTAAAAATAAAATCAGCTTTATTTTTATTTTTTGCAAGACCTATAAATGTTAGATTGTATCTTTCAAAATTAATATTACTCAATGTTTTTCCTACAAAATGGGAATCTTGAAACACTTCAACCTCATTAGTAACTGCACCTTTGTAATCTGTTAAAATATCATCAATAGCCTCATAAGCAATTGGTGATTGTATAAACCCGATAGCTATTTTTGCTAAAAGACCATTAGACATAACTAATTCATTTGCTCCAGCAAGCTTAAGTTTCTCTTTTGTTCTAATACGATTACATTTTGAGATAATCTGAATATGAGAATTAAGACTTCTCACTGCTAATATGATAGAAAGATTGACAGTATCATCTTCTGTTAAAATCACTACTGATTTAATATTTGTATTGAGTCCTATTTTATCTAAAAGATCAATGTCACTTGCATCATCTTTAATGATATTCACACTATGCAATTCTGCTTGATGGAACACTTCAGGATCTGGATCGATCACAAGTACACGATGCCCACTTTTTAAAAGATTATCTACAAGCATATGTCCTGCTTTTCCAAAACCACATACTAAAATATGTTGCTTTGATTTATTAATACTTGTGAGCGTTTTGTTTTTTTTAATAATATCAAGTTTGTCTGACATCGCACTTGTTACTATTGCTGTAAAAAATGCAGCAACTGCAATTCCAGCAACAATTAATACAAGTACCACCAATCTTCCAGCTTCAGAGTGTGGTGTAATATCACCATATCCAATTGTAGCAACAGTAATAAATGACCAATATACTGAATCAGCGAATGAATTTACATTTTGGTTGATCTCACCACCTTCATAAATATAAAATACAATAGCTGCAAAAAATACAACCATCAAATAGAGTCCAAGTAAAAGAACAAGTTCAGTCTTTTTTTCTGAAAATATTTTTATAAATTGTTGGAGAGAGCTTGAATACCGAAGTACTTTAAACAGCCTAAAAAGCAAAAATATTCGAAGAATTCTAAGAGGTCTATAGGATGGAAGGATCGCTAATATATCTATAATAGAACTTAGTGAAAACACATAATTTAATTTTTCTTTTGTAATTATTTTTATTGAGTGAGTAAGGTGAAAAGGGATATTAAGATATTGAGATTCTTCATAATCTTTGATAATCTGTTTGTGTGATTCAAAACTAAGGATAAAACGACCTAAATATTCTAGAATAAAAACCCCAACAGCAAAATATTCATAATAGATAAGATCATCATGAATTGGATGTCTCACTTCATAAACAAGTATTCCAACGGTTGTAATAACCAAAAAAATAATAAAAAGATCGAAAAATTTTTTATATCGTGAAAATTCATTTTCTAGTAAATTAAATAGAAAAACTCTAAACTTATGATATTTTTTAGAGTTCTCTATATAATATGCAAATCGTACAATTTGTCTTGAAAATGATCTACACATTATGAGGATGAGTTTTTGAGAGCAAATTTCTCATAGACAAATAACTATTCAATGCACTAATATATGCTTTTGCACTTGCAAGCATCGTATCGATACTAAGTCCATGCCCTATCATTGCAGGATTGTGATTATCAAATACTACTTTACATGTTACTTTTGCTAGTGCATCTTGCCCTTCACTCACAGCTTTTACGGTATAGTCATTTAGCACACCTTTATATCCTGTGATTCTATCGATTGTTTTAAAAATAGCATCTATTGTACCATCTCCAATTGCTGCATCTGTATACTCTTTTCCTTCAAATCGCACACAAACAGCAGCACTTGGAACTCCATTTGAACAATCAGCGATTTGTAATGAAACTAACTCATAAGTAACATTTGTAGATAATTTTTCATCAGTGATAATCATTCTAATATCATCATCAGTTATCTCTTTTTTCTTATCACAAATCACTTTGAAACTCTCAAATGTTTTGTTTAATTCTTCATCGCTTAAATTATCAATTCCCATAGAAACTAACTTATCTTTAAATGCAGCTCGTCCTGAATGTTTCCCTAAAACAATAGAGTTGTTTTTTTCAATTCCTATATCTTCTGGTCTGATAATCTCATACGTTTCACTATGTTTTAAAACACCATCTTGATGGATTCCACTCTCATGTGAGAATGCATTTTTTCCAACGATTGCTTTGTTTGGTTGTGGCTCGATTCCTGTTATTGTAGCAACTAATTTACTTGCTTTCATAATCTCTTTTGTATTGATATTTGTATCAAATCCGCCAAACATATCTTTTCTAGTTTTTAAAACCATTACGATCTCTTCCATCGCTGCATTTCCAGCTCTCTCACCTAAACCATTGATAGTACATTCTACTTGTCTAGCCCCTGCATCGATTCCAGCTAAAGTATTTGCAACTGCTAAACCTAAATCGTTGTGATTATGTAAAGAGATAATTGCTCTTCCATCTATAAAACTATGTAATTCTTTTACCATTGCATGAATTTCATTTGGCAATCTATACCCTACCGTATCTGGTAAATTGATTGTTTTTGCTCCAGCAGCTATAACAGCATCTATTATCTCTTTCATGAAAGGGATCTCACTTCTTCCTGCATCTTCTAAGCTAAACTCAACATCATCCACAAAAGTTTTTGCATAGCTTACAGCATTGATAGCTTTTTTAATTACCTCATCTGGAGATAATTTTAATTTATACTGCATATGAATTGGACTTGTTGCTATAAAAGTATGGATTCTATTCATCTTTGCTTTTTGTACAGCTAACCCTGCTTGCTTGATATCATTATCAACTGATCTTGCTAACGAACAAATTCTACTATTTTCTATCGTTTGAGCTATTTGTGATATTGCATCAAAATCCCCTGGACTTGCAGCTGCAAATCCAGCCTCTATCACATCAACTCTTAACCTTTCTAATTGTTGTGCTATTTGAATCTTCTCACTTGTATTCATTGAAGCACCTGGGCTTTGCTCACCATCTCTTAATGTTGTATC
>CALMBI010000136.1 GCA_937860115.1 uncultured Arcobacter sp.
GCATATCATTTCTAAAGTAAGTTTGTTTGACTCAATTTTAGAAAAATCAAGTATATCATTGATGATTGCTAAGAGGCCTTGTGCTGAAGATTTAGCTTTTGTAAGATAATCAAAAACATCTCGTGGAAGATTTTTAGATCTTAAAGAAAGATCGGTAAATCCTAAGATTGCATTCATAGGGGTTCGTATCTCATGAGACATATTAGCAACAAACTTACCTTTAGCAATAGATGCTTTTTCTGCTTCAATTTTGGCAAATTCTAACTTATTCTCCAACTGTTTTCGCTCAGTGATATCAAGGACTATTCCTATCATTTTGAGTGCTTTTCCATCATTATCAAATTCAACTTCAGCTTCAGCAAAAATTGATTTTTTATTTCCTAGAGTTGTACGAATATCAAATTCTACTTTAAATTCTCTTTTTCCAATTATTGCATCTTGAAGAGATTTTTGTACTTTTTCTATATCTTTTGGTTCAACAAGATCGAGAAAATAATCCTTAGAGACAAATTTTTGTGGAATAGCATCATAAAGATGATACATCTCTTTAGAGCATGTTAATTGTCCAGTAGAGACCTCCATCTCCCAGCTTCCCATTTTTGCTATTTTTTGAGCTTGCTCTATTGTTTTCTCATCAGTGATATCTTTTCTAATTGCCATATATCCAGAGAGTTTATTTGAAAAATCATAAATAGGAGAGATTGTTGCTTCTACCCAGTAGTATCCACCATCTTTTTTTCTATTTTTGATCTCCCCTTTCCATGGTTTTTGTTGTGAAAGATGATTCCATAGATCTTCGTAAATTGATCTTGGCATATCTGGATGTCTAATCAATCGATGGTTTTTCCCTAATAACTCTTCAAGAGTGTATCCACTTATTTCACAAAATGCTTTTGAAGCATAAGTGATTTTTCCATAGATATCTGTTGATGAGATAATGATATGTTCATGTGTGAGTTCATGTTGGTCTTTGAGTTGTTTTTCTTTTATTGCTTCTTCTGTGATATCCCTAATAGCTCCAAAAGTTTTGATAATTTCACCATCTATTCCAAGTTTATGGATCCCCGTAGATTCAATTACTTTTAATCTTCCATTGGGAGTGATGATCTTGTGAGTTACTTTAAATTGTGATTTTAGTGCAATTGATCGATCTCTTATTTTTTTGACATTCTCTTTATCATCTGGATGAATATAGGCAAGAAAGTTTTGAAATGTTCCATCAAAATTCTTTTTTTCTACTTCAAAAATTCCATACATTTCATCAGACCAATAATAAAGATCTTCTTGTATATCATATTCCCAACTTCCCATTTTAGTTATCTTTTGGGCTTCAATAAGCCTTGTTTTTGAACTAAGAAGATCAGATGTCAATTCATTAAATGCTTTTCCCAAAAGTCCAACTTC
>CALMBI010000137.1 GCA_937860115.1 uncultured Arcobacter sp.
GTAAATATCAATACACAAGAGGATTATTTAACTTTTGCAAAATGAGTTAGCTAAACGCTACCAAAAGATTTGACTAAAATCAAGAATATGAAGCAATAAAATAAGTATAATAAGAAACACTTTAAGGAGCATCATATGGCAATATGTATCAAAAAAGCATTAGAGATAATCATCTCAAATGTTCAAAAAATATCTTATGAAATCATCCCAATAGAAAATTCAAAAGAAAGAATATTAGCTGAAAATATCTATGCCACTTATAATCTTCCAACATATAATAACTCTGCTATGGATGGTTATGGCGTACGATTAGATGATGTTTCTAAAAAAGTACGAGTTATTGATTCAGTATTTGCAGGGAGTAGTAAAGAGCCAATTATAAGTGATGGTGAAGCTATTAAAATTATGACAGGTGCTAGAGTTCCATCTAGTGTTGAAGCAGTTGTACCTCAAGAAAATGTTGAGATTTTAGGCGATAACTATATTGTATTACCAAGTGACCTTAAGAAAAATCAAAATATGAGATTTATAGGGGAAGACATAAAAATAGGGGAAAAACTTTTAAGTGATGGTGATGAGATAAACTATGCAACTACAACTATTTTAGCATCTCAAGGGATAACCCATATCAAAGTCTATAGAACACCAAAAGTTTCTGTTTTTACAAGTGGAGAGGAGCTAAAACTTCACTATGAAAAGATAGAAGAGTACCAAATATATAACTCAAATACCCCAACACTTTTAGCTCGTGCAAAAGAATTAGGTGCTGATGTGACATTTGTGGGGATGGCAAAAGATACAGTTGAGTCACTTAAAGAGATGATTGAAAATTCTTTATATTCTGATTTTATTATCACAAGTGGTGGGATTAGCGTTGGGGAAGCAGACTTTACAAAAGAGGCTTTTGAAGCTTTTGATATGGAGATACTTTTTGATGGGATTACAATTAAACCAGGGAAACCAACCCTTTTTGGGAAAATTGGAAAAACATATGTTTTAAATCTCCCTGGAAATCCACTCGCAGCGGCACTTATTTTTGAAGTATTTGGAAAAATTGTTTTACAAAAACTAACTGGAAATAAAAATATTTACCATAATTATATTGAAACAAAGTTGGGCGTTGATCTTAATAACAAACAAGGAAGAACCACAATAATCCCAGGCTTTTTTGATGGAAGTTATTTTATACCATCAAGTAAAAGACTTCCAGGTATGGTTGGAGTATTGCACAATTGTAATAGTATGATGGTGCTTGGAAAAAATATAGAGCACATAAATAAAGATGAAATTGTAAAAATTCTTCCAATTAACTGGAAGTTTTTTAGTGATACAAAAAAAGATTTTTTTAATTAACAAGGAAAATATAAATATGAAAAGAATAGCAGTAGCATTTACAGGACCATCAAATAGTGGTAAAACAACATTGATAGTTAAATTATCAACACATCTACAGTCACTTGGTTTTAAAGTGTGTATTATCAAACATGACCCACACGATAAAGCAATTTTTGATAAAGAGGGGAAAGATAGTTATAAATTTAGTGCCACTGGTGCCAATGTAGCTGTTGTATCCCCAACTAGAACAACTATTTTCAAAAAAGAAACATCTCCAATAGCAGATATTGCAGAGATTTTTGGTGAATTTGATTATTTGCTCGTTGAAGGGTTAAAAACTATTCCACTTCCTAGAATTGCTATTTTTAGAAACGAACTAAACGAAAATTATTTTGAGATGAGTGATGCTATAGCTACAGATGAAACTATCCACTCTTCACAAATCCCACAAAAATGTGAACATCTTGATTTAAATAATATCTTACAAATTGTAAATTGGATTGATGGGAATGGAAAAAAACTATTCTAATCTTGAGTATCCATATATCCCAAATTGAAACTATTTTCTAATCTTTGGATAATGCTTTGTTTGTATTCGTCACAAATAGTAGGTATAGTAGTTATTCGTTCTAAAATTGATATTTGAATCTTTTCATTATAAAAAATATCGATCTTATCATTAATCTCAAATGGGTTTAATTCCCCGACCCTTGGGTCGGGGAGTATGTCATTTTTGTTTACAATTTAAAAGAAGTGTGTCAAGCTCATTCTTTAATAACTGTAATTTTTTCGTTGTTTTTAGAAGCTCCTCTGTTGATTCTATCACTATATCTTCACTCTTATCTATTTGTTTCATCACATCGGATCGATTTTCTAACTCTTTGATGATATGATCAAATTCATCTGTGAGATTTTCTAGTTTTTGTGATGCAAGTTTTGATTGTTCGAAAGCATTTTGTGAATAATCCATCGCAGATGCTACTTTATTGATAAAACAGTTAAGATTATCAGCGATCTCTACAAACTCTTTCCCTCCATCAACATTTAAAGGGGTGATTGTATCAATCTCCCCTCTACTTATTTGTTTTGATTTTTGTATCAAATCTTTTGCATGTTGTTCAATTTGTTTGAGCTGGATGATAGAGTAGAGTGCAAAAACAAATACAAATCCAAAAGCGGTGTATTGAAAATTTTTAATAAAAGTATTTTTGGTTTCTATATAATCAGTATAAAGTGTTACTACTTGATCCACTTCTTGAAGCAATTGATTGTTAGAGGTTTCAAAATAGAGCAATGTTTTGAGTAAAGCTTCTTGATTGCCATCATTAAGAGCAACTTTAAAATTCTCTATGTTTTGAGAAAATTGACTCCATAACTGAGTGACAATTTGTAACTGATGGTCGATTTGTTCATTTGGTGCAGGTGCTATTTTTAAGAAATCATCTCCATATTGCAACACTTTGATATTGGCTTCAAATTCATCCACTGCACTCTCAATTTCTCCAAAATTGTGTGATTTTGTTTGGGAAAGTGAAAATATGCTTTTTGTAATCTTTTGTGTAAGCATCCTTTGTTTTCCAGCCATATTGACAATAAGTGCATCTTTTTTATTTTTTTGATTAAGATAGATTGTGACACTAATGACACTAAAAACTGCTAAGAGTAAAAAAGCTCCAATAACTTTTATTTTTTGACTTACACTAATTTTCTTCATGTTAGATTTCCATATATACTGATTTGAGTTGTTCGAGATTTTCGATCACAATTATACCTTTGTCAATTGAAATTATCTCATTTCTTTGGAGCCTTTTTAAAACTCTTGAGAGAGTTTCTGGTTGAATATGCAAAAGTAATGCAACTTCATTTCGCTTGAGTTTATTAAACATATCAAGATCATTAATAAGCATATACGACACTTTTGAGGTCGCATCAAAAACAAGTTCACGATTGATGATACATTGAAGTTGTTGATTCTTATAGATGAGTTCTTGGATAAAATTTTGAATCAAATCATTTTTGTACAAAAAGAGTTCTTTAAATTGTTTAAAATTAATTGAAAGCATAATACTATCTTCAACAAAAGTACTATTAGAAAAGCAACGAATCCTATTATCTGCAAGGTTGGAAAGTTCCGATATCATACTTTTTGGATAAATGTAGTACAAAAAAATCTCATTGTCATATTTATCCATTTTATAGACTTTTAGTAATCCGCTCACTAAAAATAATAATCTGTCTGTCGTTTCAGCTTCATAAAAAAGACAAGTATCTTTATTGTACTTCTCAAGAATCGATATTGATGTGAGTAGATTGAGATCTGATTTGGAAAGATTTCTAAATAGACTAATCGACTCAATACTTTTTTCTAACATTTACCCTCCACTTCTATAATTTTTTTATTATATAGAATTATGAAAGGGAATATCTTGATCTATATCAATGTGAATACATTTTTCTTTGACCTAAGTCAAATAATAATATTTTCAATCTTGTTACACTTACAATGTTTAAAATTATTTTAAAAAAGGAGAATAGTATGTCACTTTCAAGAAGAGATTTTCTAAAAAGTTCTGCAGCAGCTTCGGCAGCAGCAGCAGTTGGTATGGCAGTGCCATCAGCAATGCAAGCAGCTTCAAATACAGCTCAAAGTGGTTGGAGATGGGATAAGGCAGCGTGTAGATTCTGTGGTACAGGATGTGGAATCATGATGGCTACTAAAGATGGAAAAATTGTAGCGGTGAAAGGGGATCCAGCAGCACCAGTTAATCGAGGACTTAACTGTATCAAGGGATATTTTAATGCAAAAATCATGTATGGTGCAGATAGACTTCAAACACCACTTTTAAGGGTAGATGCAAAAGGAAACTTTGATAAAAATGGAAAATTTGCTCCAGTTTCATGGAAGAGAGCTTTTGATGAGATGGAGATCCATATCAAAAAAGCACTCAAATCAGGTGGACCTGAGGCAGTTGGAGTGTTTGCTTCTGGACAATATACAGTTATGGAAGGATATGCTGCTCAAAAAATGATGAAGGGTGGATTTAGATCAAATGCGTTTGATCCAAATGCAAGACACTGTATGGCATCTGCGGTTGTTGGGTTTTATCAAACATTTGGAATTGATGAGCCAAGTGGATGTTATGATGATATTGAGTTAACTGATACGATCGTTTCTTGGGGATCAAATATGGCTGAGATGCATCCGATCCTTTGGTCAAGGGTTACAGATAGAAAACTATCGAATCCAAATCGTGTAAAAGTTGTCAATATGTCAACATATAGACACAGAACTTCAGATTTAGCGGATATGGAGATTATCTTCTCTCCAAATACAGATTTAGCTCTTTGGAATTATATAGCTCATGAGATTGTGTACAATCATCCTGAAGCGATCGATTGGGATTTCGTTAAAAAACATATGATTTTCTGTGCATCACCAGTAAATATGGGATATGGGATGAGAAAAGCTGGGGAAAAATCTCTTCAAAATGGTAAATATTCAGCTGCTGAGATGGAGATTGTCAATAAAGAGATGAAAAAAGTGGTTTCTGCAAAAGAAGCACCAGCTCTTGCACCGTATGGGTACAAAGAGGGTGATGTGATGGTAAATAAAAATGCAGGACTTGCACACTGGGAGATCTCTTTTGAGGATTATAAAAAATTCCTTGAGCCTTATACAGTAGATTATGTAGCAAAAATCTCAAAAGGAAATCCTGATGAGAGCCTTGAGGAGTTCAAGAAAAAATTACAAACTTTAGCTTCATATTACATCGAAAAAGATAGAAAAGTAGTCAGCTTCTGGACTATGGGTATGAATCAACACACAAGGGGAACTTGGGTAAATACACTTTCATATAATGTTCACTTTTTACTCAACAAACAAGCAAAACCAGGAAGTGGAGCATTCTCTCTTACAGGACAACCAAGTGCTTGTGGAACAGCAAGAGAGGTTGGAACATTCTGTCACAGACTACCTGCAGATATGATGGTAGCAAATCCAAAACATAGAAAAATAACTGAAAATGCTTGGAAAGTACCAGAAGGAACAATCAATCCAATTGGAACTCAAGATATTATGAGAATCCATAGAGATATCGAAGATGGTCTAATCAAATTTGCTTGGGTTAATGTATGTAATCCATACCAAGATACTGCAAATGCATCTCACTGGATCAAAGCAGCAAGAGAGATGGATAATTTTATTGTAACTTCAGATGGATACCCTGGAATCTCTGCAAAAGTATCTGACCTTATCTTACCAAGTGCGATGATCTATGAAAAATGGGGAGCTTATGGAAATGCTGAAAGAAGAACACAACATTGGAGACAACAAGTACTTCCAGTTGGAAGTGCTATGAGTGATACTTGGCAATGGGTTGAGCTTTCTAAAAGATTTACAGTAAAAGATGTTTGGGGTGAATATAAACCAAGTGGACCTAGAAAAGATACTTTACCAAGTATGATTGCACAAGCAAAAGCTATGGGATACAACGAAAATACAACAATGTTTGAGATTTTATTTGCAAATCCAAAAGCAAGAAGTTACAAACTTGATCAAAAAGATCCAATCCAAAAAGGGTATGATAACACTGATGGGTATGGGGATAAGAGAAATGTACTGGGAAGTGATGGAAAAGTATTTAAAGGGTATGGATTCTTTATCCAAAAATATCTTTTTGAAGAGTATGCAGAGTTTGGTCGAGGACATGCACACGATTTAGCACCATTTGATACTTATCATAAAGTAAGAGGATTGAAATGGCCAGTTGTTGATGGAAAAGAAACACAATGGAGATTTAATGCAAAATACGATCCGTATGCAAAAAAATATGGAAAAGAGACAGGGCATAATGAGTTTGCATTTTATGGAACATTGGCAAAAGAGTTACCTTTTGGAGATCTTAAAGGGGTAACAAATAAAACAAAAACAGCACTCAAAAATAAAGCAAAAATATTTGCTAGACCATATATGGATCCACCAGAGATGCCAGATGCAAAATATCCAGTTTGGCTTTGTACAGGAAGGGTTCTTGAACACTGGCATAGTGGAACGATGACAATGAGGGTTCCAGAACTTTATCGTGCTGTTCCAGAAGCATTGTGTTATATGCACCCAGCTGATGCGAAAACTTACGGTGTCAAACAAGGAGAATTGTGCTGGGTAGAATCACGAAGAGGAAAAGTAAAAGCAAGAGTTGAAACAAGAGGAAGAAACCGACCATCAAGAGGATTGGTATTTGTACCTTGGTTTGATGAAAAAGTTTTTATAAATAAAGTATGTCTTGATGCTACATGTCCACAATCTGGTCAAACAGATTATAAAAAATGTGCTGTGAAAATATACAAAGCATAAAAAAGAGATAGGGTATTACTAACTTGAACAGTGAGAATCCTATACAAAAAGAGAAAAAATGACAAATAAAACTATAAGTGAAAGAAGACAATTCTTTTTGACAATTGCAAGAGCAACAGGTTTAGCTGCTCTTGGTGGGTTGGTGTGGAGTGCTTATGTAGATGAAGCTACTGCAAATAGACTTCTATTACGACCACCTGGAGCTATAAAAGAGGAAGATTTTTTAAGCACTTGTATCAAATGTGGGATGTGTGTTGAAGCTTGTCCATTTCATACTTTAGTGTTAGCAAAACCTGGAGACAACAAACCAGTAGGGACTCCGTACTTTACACCAAGGGAGATTCCATGCTATATGTGTGAGGATATCCCTTGTGTTCCTGTATGTCCAAGTGGAGCTTTGGATATCACAAAAGTGAGTACAAATAATCAATTAGATATCAATAAAGCACAGATGGGATTAGCTTTAGTTGATTCTAAAAACTGTATCGCTTTTTGGGGCATTCAGTGTGATGCTTGTTACCGAGCTTGTCCACTTTTAGATGTTGCGATTAAATTAGAATATTCTAAAAATGAAAGAACAGGGAAACATGCATATCTAACACCAGTTGTAGAGACTGATGCTTGTACAGGATGTGGACTTTGTGAGCGAGCTTGTGTGACAGATAAAGCATCAATTACAGTTCTTCCAAGAGATTTAATTTTAGGGAAAGCTGGAGACCACTATGTAAAAGGTTGGGATAAAAAAGATGAAGCAAGAGTTGAAAATGCAACTGCTGAAACAACCACAACTAAGATTAGTCAAGAAAAATCGGTAGATTCATTAAATGATATGGGAGATTTATTAGATGATTAAAAATAAATATTTAATTTTAAGAAGATTGACTCAAATATCATTGATGATCCTTTATTTTGGTGCAAATGCTTGGGGTTGGAATGTGATTACAGGAAATCTAAGTTCTTCACTTATTCTTGGGACAATACCGATGAGTGATCCGTATGCGGTTTTACAAATGTTTGTAGCTGGGGCTCTTATCTCCGTTGATATTTTTATTGGGGCATTGGTTGCTTTATTTTTCTATAGTATTATTGGAGGAAGAGCTTTTTGTAGCTGGGTTTGTCCAATAAATATGATTACAGATGGTGCAAATTATATAAGACGAAAATTTGGTTTTAATCAAATACAAAAAAAACAACCTGCAACAAGAAATATGAGATATTGGGTTTTAGTGATCAGTTTAATACTTTCATTTGCAATGGGAGTAACAGCTTTTGAAGTTATCTCACCAATCTCTATGGTGCATAGAGGAGTTATTTTTGGATTTGGATTTGGATTTGCAGCGATTTTGGTTATTTTTCTTTTTGATCTTTTTGTATTAAAAAATGGTTGGTGTGGACATATTTGTCCCCTTGGTGGATTTTATTCGATAGTTGGAAAATACTCTCTTATTCGAGTAAACCATCAAGAAGAGAAGTGTACACTGTGTATGAAATGTAAAGAGGTTTGCCCTGAAAATCAAGTGCTTTTTATGGTTGGAAAATCGAGCGAACAGGTGTTAAGTGGTGAATGTACAAATTGTGCGAGATGTATAGAGGTTTGCGATGATGATGCTTTGAACTTCTCATTGCGAAATTTGATAGCGAATAAAAAATAAGGAGAAATGAAATGAAACAAATTTCTAAAATCGGGCTTAGTTTAATAGCAGTGACATGTATAACAGTTGTTGGATATGCAAATAAACTTGTAAGTGATGAAACTTTAGGTTTGCGAAAAACAAGTGTTGATAGTGAAGAGAGTGTTAAACCTGAAGTGACAAAATATAAAAAAGCAGCTGCTGGGACAAGTAAAAAAATCAATAGAGCATTTCAAGATGCTCCACCAATGATTCCACATGATGTGGAGGGGATGTTACCAATCACGATTGATAGTAATCAATGCAAAGATTGTCATATGCCTGAGGTTGCATCAAGTATGGGAGCGACACCAATTCCAAAATCACATTTTATGAATTTTAGACCAATGCCAAAATATGATGGGGAAACATTTGAAAAAACAACAGATGATATGAAAAATGAAACATCTATAAAAGAGCAAGAGGTACTAGTAGGAGCAAGATTTAATTGTTCTCAATGTCATGCACCACAAAGTGAAGGGGAATTAGTAAAAAACAATTTTAAAGCTGTATATACAAAAAAAGATGGTGCAAAAAAATCGAGCTGGAATGGATCAAAACTTACTGAGGGTTTAGATACCCTCAATCAAAAATAGTACAATAAAGCAAAGGAGAATAAGATGGAACGAAGGGATCTTTTTACATTTCTTTTTAAATCAAAACAACAAAAAGAACCAAAAGAGATGATTCTTCGACCACCTTATTTTTATGACGAGGCTTCTTTTAGCAAAGATTGTCAAGAGTGTGAAGGGATCTGCGCCACTTTTTGCGAAGAGAAGATTATTGTGATACAAGAGGATAAAACACCAAAACTTGATTTGAATTTGGGTGGGTGTACTTATTGTGATGAGTGTGCAAAAGTGTGCCCATCTGGAGTATTAAGTCTTGAAAATAAAAAAGAGATCAATTGCATGATTGTAATCGAACAAAACAAATGTATGAGTTGGAGTAATGTGATGTGTTTTTCATGCAAAGATCCCTGTTTAGATGATGCGATCGTCTTTAATGGATTGTTTCAACCAGTGATTGATATGGAAAAATGTACGAGCTGTGGTTTTTGCATTCGTGTGTGTCCAAGTGAAGCAATAGGAATAAAAGAGAAAATCATTCAAGAAGGAAGTTTATAATGGCAGTAGAATTTCGTGCAAATATAGAAGAGGATTATGCAGGTGGATGGTTTATAAGACTCACTGATACACTCGCACAAGAGTCTGTGAGTTGTGGAAGTATTGAGGAGTTTAGTGATCATATAGAGTCTATGGGAGGTAAATATGCTAATGATATTAAAGTGGTTTGGAGTAAAAATAGTGATGTGACATCTGAACATTTTAGCGAGGTGTACCATGCTATGGAGAAGATCAAAAGTGAGATAGGAAGTGAAGGATGATAGTAAAAATATTTGGGGTTCTTTTTTTTGCTCTTGCTCTTTTTGGAATAGAGACTTTACAACCATCTAAAAGTTTCAAAGCAAGTGGTGATGTGCAAAGTGTGGTGGTGCATGGGAAACTTTTGTATGCAGGGACATCTGAGGGAACTGTAGATGTTTTTAATCTTGATTCTAAAAAAAAGCTTCAAACGATCCAACTTCCAAAGATTAAAGATTTTACAGGGGAGAGTATCAATGCAAAAATCTATTCGGTTGATTTTTTAGACGATGCACTTTTGATAGTTTCACAAGGGCTTAATGGATTTCGAGATTTGTATATTTTTAAAAACAAAAAATTAGAGAAAATTTTTAGTCAAAATAATAAACTTCTGATCCAAAAAGCAAGTTTTGTTTCAAAAGATCATCTTTTAGTGGGACTTTTGAGCAATCAAATTGGGCTATTTGATATGAAAAATAGAAAACAAATCTATCTTGTGCAGCTGAGTCAATCCTCATTTTCCCATTTTATGTTAAGTGGTGATAAAAAAACTTTTGCTTCAACTGATGAGAGTGGATTGGTAAGAATCGTTGATACTTGGACAGGGAAAGTAGTCAAACAATTGCCTCCAAAAAATCTTGATAAGATCTATCAGCTTGATTATAAAAATGGTGTTATTTTAACAGCTGGGCAAGATAGAAAAAGTGTGGTGTATAAAAATAAAAGTGCATATAGTTTAGATTTTGATTTTTTGCTTTATAGTTGTGCATTGAATTCAAAAGGGGATCTTGGCGCTGTTGCATACAATGAACAAAATGAAGTTTTGGTGTTTGATCTAGCTACAAAAACATATCTTTACAATTTAGTAGGGCAAGAAGCAACAATGACACAAATTTTATTTGTATCAGAAAATGAATTGCTTGTGAGTAGTGATAGTCAAAAGGTAAACTATTTTAAATTAGGAGGAAAAAAATGAATATTTCAAGTATTGTAGTAAAAACTGTTCCAAAGTATCTTAATGAGGTGGTGGAAGCTTTAAAAAATTGTCCTGTGTGCGATTATCATTTGCATGATGAACAAGGAAGAATCATCATTACGATAGAGGGTGAAGGGGTAAAAGAGGAGTTAGAAAAGTTAAGAGTAATAGAGGCGATTCCTCATGTGATTAGTGCTGATATGCAGATGGCTTATAGTGAAGATGAGCTTGATGCTCATATGGAGATGATTAATAATGCTGATTTAGTTCCAAAAATTTTAAATGATGATACAGTCGATCCTAGTCAAATTATCTATCGAGGGGATTTGAAGAAAAAAGACCTAGAAGGGTTTGCCGTAGAGTTTGATAAGGTAGATTAAATGAGAGAGTTTAATGAAAGTGAATTTTTAATCGAAACAGAAGTGCCAAGTGGTGAACTGATCATTTCAAGAACAGATCTCAAAGGAAATATTACTTTTGCAAATGAAACTTTTGCACAAATAAGTGGGTATGAAGTGAACGAACTTGTAGGACAATCTCACAATATTGTACGACATCCAGATATGCCAAAAGTGATTTTTGAAGAGATGTGGAAACAACTCAAAAAAGAGGGGAAATGGGAAGGAGTTGTGAAGAATTTACGAAAAGATAGAGGATTCTACTGGGTTCATGCGATTGTAAGTGAAGTGTATAAAGATGGAGTTTTAGTTGAATATAAATCCCTACGAACTCCTATTTCACACCAGAGAAAACTACAATCTCAAAAAATGTACGATGAGATGAGAAATCTTTGCAAAGAAAATATACGGCAAGTAATTTATCAAAATTAGATTGTTTATAATTTTAACGTGAGTCTCGGATAAGTTATCTAAAATCAAGAAATGTAAAACATATATTTGAGTACCATCCTTAAAAAGCTTGCAGGCAACGAAAGGATGGTTTAGAATGTTAACACAAATATTTGTAGATATAGATGATTTTATGAAAGAATATGAACCAATAATAGATAAAAAATTGAAGAGAAATTATAAGATTCCAGCTCCATCAATCTTGGTGCTTCTCTCAAGTGCATAGACTCTTTTGCCATCAATCAGATCATATTTCCAAATAGGAGCACTTGCTTTAAAATCCTCTACAAACTCATCAATAAGCTCTAACGCAACCCTTCTTTTTGGTGAACAAACAGCTGCTATGTAACTACTTGTATGATTTAAAACATCTCCACGACTATGAGCCATCAAAACAATTGCATTTTTTTCTTTTGCTTTTGTTTGCCATGACTCAAACCAAGAGTTTAAAATAGGCTCATAGATATCAAAACTTAGTCCATCTATCCCATCTTCATCTCGTACAACTCCAACAAAAGTGATAATTGCCCCAAAATTAGAGAGTCTAAAGTCATTGTACCACTTATTTGTGATCTGCTCTACTTCTAAACTTCCATCATATAGTTCTAAATAACTCATCTCACCCGCCACATACAGGAGGTAAAAGTGATATTTTATCTCCGTCTTTCAGTTCAATACTTTTGTCTTTTACAAGTATATCATTGATCGCTACTGCACTATTAGCAAGCCACTCTTTGATTGTTTCATCTTCTTTTAAAATATCACTTAATTGATTTAAATTTGTAATATCTAACTCTAGTGGAGTTTTCCCAATTGGTCCTAAAAATTCTATTGTTATCATCTAAAAGTTCCTTTATTAAATGTACCACTTTCCCCACCACTTTTATGTTCAAGTTCAATATGACTAATAATCATTTCTTTATCAATAGCTTTTACCATATCGTAAATTGTTAATAATCCGATAGATACACCAGTGAGTGCCTCCATTTCAACACCTGTTTGTCCTATTAATTTAGTAGTTACAATAAGCTTAAAACCATAGATATCTTCAAGCTGTTCAACATCACAATTGATACCACTAAGCAAAAGAGGGTGACACATTGGAATAAGTTCGGAAGTCTTTTTTGTCCCCATAATAGCAGCTACAATAGCTGTTTGAAGAACGGGACCTTTTTTATTTATATTTGATATAACATTATGGAATGCGTCTTTGCTCATAGTGATAATTCCACTAGCAATAGCAACTCTTTGGTTATTTTTCTTTAAAGAAACATCTACCATTTTGGGTTGATTGTTTTCATCAAGGTGTGTTAAATTTGACATAGATCTCCTTTTTGTAATTTCCATCATATAAGTAAGCAGTAATTATTACTTCCATATGACAATGTTGAAATAACTGCTAATAAAATACATTGACCTATTTTCATAACGATACAATACATAAAAAATACAAATATGTTCTGATGGACAAATGTTTCGTAATGGGAACTTTTTAGCTTTTATCTCATCCACCCGTAAAATAAAAGGCTCTACTAGAGATCTCTTTTGGGGTATTATCAAGTGATTGGTTTGTATTATGTGACCATTTATTTTTTTCTGGTTTATTTTTAACAACCTCTTTTAAAACAGCTTCAAGTTTATTATCAGATTGTATCGCACTCTTAATATTTAATGAATCTTCATAATATAAACATGGAATTAAATCTCCTTCGGCACTAAGACGAATTCGATTGCAAGTTTTGCAAAAACTATCATCATATGGTTCTATAATTCCAAAAACAAAACCATGCTCATCTTTAAAAAGTTTTGCAGCACTATTTTCTTTTGCTGGAAGTTCTTCAATAGAGTATCTTTTACTTATCTCTTGTAACACTTCCGCACTTGGAACTGTTTTTAAACTTTTAAGTGCATTTTCATTTTCCATATATTCAATAAATCGTATTTGAACATCCCTTTGTTTTGCATACTCATATAGTTTTACAATCTCATTATCATTGATATTTTTCATCACAACGGTATTAAGTTTAACTATCATGCCAGCTTCAATAGCAGCTTCTATCCCCTCTTGTACAGCTTCGAGAGCATCTTTTTTTGTTAAATACCAAAAGGTTTCTTTTAATAGGGAATCTATAGAGATATTTACCCTTTTTAGTCCAGCAGCTTTAAGTTTCACTATTTGGCTTTTCAGTAAAAATCCATTTGTAGTAAGGGCTAAATCGATATCGTTTTTGTAGTCATATATCATTTTAATTAATTTATCAAGATCCTCTCGTACAAGAGGTTCTCCACCTGTAAGTCTTATTTTTGTAATACCATTGTCTATGGAAATTTTGATAAATTTAAACATCTCTTCATATGAGAGTATTTGCTCTTTAGGTGTCCATTCAAATGGTTTTTCAGGCATACAATATTGACATCTAAAATTGCATCTTTGAGTTACTGAAACTCTTAAATAATCAACTGTTCTATTAAAACTATCTACTAACATAATTAAATCCTTGTATGAAATATTAAGATAATGAGAAGAAATTTTTATTGACTTTAGTCAAATATAAATATTTTACAATTTGTATAGCTTTTTGATATAAGTCATATTATCTTATTTGATTTATTTGTAGAATTCCTCATAAATTTTCAGGGAATATAAATATGCAATATATTATCAAAAGAGATGGTTCAAGGGATCAATTTAAACCTTACAAAATAGAGGATGCGATACAAAAAGCTTTTAAAAGTCAAAATGAAACTTACAATAAAAATATCTTTCTTTCGGTGATAAAGCAAATAGAAAATAATCAGCAAAAATCGGTAGAAGATATCCAAGATATAATAGAAAAAACTCTTTTTAATTTTGGATATTTTGATG
>CALMBI010000138.1 GCA_937860115.1 uncultured Arcobacter sp.
CACGACGCTCTTCCGATCTCTATCATCCCAACTGGTTCTAAACTTAACCTTGTAGCTCATGGTTACTGCACAAAACACGGTATTTGGGAAGGTACACCTGTAGAAGTAGCTGTAGAAGCATAATCTACCTTTAGGTACTCATACTTTTAAAGCCCCTTTTTTGGGGCTTTTTTATTTTTATAAAAGATATCATAGATTAAGTTACATTTGACACTATCAAGATATAATGTATCATTTTATAATAATTTTTACAGAGGTTTATTTTGGTTTTAAATTCATTTACAGTTTTATGTGTCGAAGATAGCAAACTGCAAAGAGAAACAATTAAGAAAATCATTCTGCCCTATGCAAAAGATGTATATACTACAGTTGATGGAAAAGATGGGATAGATCAATTTCTAAAACTCAAACCAGATATTGTGATTACTGATATTAATATGCCAAATATTGATGGAATGCAGATGAGTAAAATGATAAAAAATAGATATCCAGAGACTCCAATAATATTATTAACTCAATTTGATAAAATAGAAAATCTCAAAAAAGCAATCTATCTTGGAATCGATTCTTTTATGTCCAAACCACCAAAAGAGGATGATTTGATCAAAGTTTTAGAATCTATTGCTATAAAACTACAACATAAGCTTGATGCAAAAAAACTAAAAGAGATAGAAGCAAATCAAGAAAAAGTTGAATCTCTTCTTGTATTTTTAAAAGAGATAGGACACCATTGGAGGCAACCGCTGAGTGCTGTTACGACTATAGCAACTAGCTATCAACTGAAAAAAGAGAATAATCTATACAACTCTGTTCAAGAAGAGATTAATGATATCGCACGAATACCTGAAAAAATCAATAAACTCAATGATATGCTCTTAGCTGTTCAAAATATCGATTTTAATAAAATCGAATTACACCAGCTAGAAAAAATTATTCAAATCTCAGATCCTATTTATAATAATTCATAATACCATAGTCAGTCAATGAAATTTAATAAAATCTATATCGAACTAACAAATATTTGTGGACTATCATGCACTTTTTGTCCATCTAAAGAGAATACTCCAAGAAAGATTTCATTAGAACAGTTTGATTCTATTTTATCACAAGTGAAACACTATACAAATATCATCACTTACCATATTTTTGGTGATCCTTTGACCCTTTCAAATTTAAACGAATATATTGATCTTACAAGTAAACATGGCCTAAAAGTAGAAATAACAACAACTGGGTATTTTTTAAAAAACTTTGATCTTTCAGTTTTTTTAGATCCTACAATTAGACAAATCAACTTTTCGATCAATAGTTTTAATGCCAACGAAATGAAAATGACTCTAGATGAATATCTCTCTCCTATTTTTAAACTGTGTGAATTAAAATTAGAAAAAAAAGTACATAACTTTATCAATTTTAGACTATGGAATTTAGATCAAAACAAGAGTTCTGATAATTTTAATCAAGAAGTTTTTAAAAAATTGGAAAAGCAATTTGATATTAAGATAAATGATATTGACTATTCAAAATCGATCAGACTCGAAAATCAGATACTTCTTGATTTTGATAGATATTTTGAATGGCCATCACTGAGTTCAAACCATTTTAGTCATGGATTTTGTTATGGATTGCAATCACATATTGGTATCCTTTCAAATGGAACTGTAGTTCCATGTTGTCTTGATAGTTATGGAATCATTACACTTGGGAATATTTTTGGCACACCACTTCAAAATATCCTTTCAAATCAAAAAACATTAAATATTATAGAAAACTTCAAAAAAAAGATAGCAATTGAACAATTGTGTCAAAAATGTACCTTTAAAGATCGTTTCGCATAAGATCTTTTAAAGATTGGTTTTATAAAATAAAATTATTTTTATAAGGATCAATACTATGGCACACAATCTACTAGCTCAATTAGAAAATCAACTTATCAATGGTGATGAGCCAATTTTACTCTTTCAAAAAGATAATCATTTTATCTATTGGGTTGGGATAAGCAATGAAACTGCATTTCGTTGTAATGTTTATCTTATAGTTGATGGTGATGAAGCTTTAGTGATTGATCCAGGAAGTAGAAGTTTTTTTACCCAAATCCAAACAAATATATCAAAAGTTACTCCATTAGAAAATGTTAAAGGGCTTATCTTATGCCATCAAGATCCAGATGTTGCAGCTTCTATGATTGATTGGCTTCAATTCAATAGTAATATAACAATAATCTCTTCTAATAGAACAAATGTTCTTTTACCACATTATGGGATAGAAGAATACAACTTTTTTGATATTTGTGATGCCAACTATACATTTTCAAGTGGGAAACAACTACAATTTATCGAAGCACCTTTTTTACATTTTCCAGGAGCATTTACAACACTTGATTTAGCAAGCCATTTTTTACTCTCTGGGGATATTTGGGCAGCACTTGATATTGATTGGAAGTTGGTTGTAGAAGATTTTGAAGCACATACAATGAATATGGATCTTTTTCATCTTTCCTATATGGCTTCAAATATTGCTGCAAAAGGATTTGTGAATAAACTCGAAGGATTACAAATCGATGCTATCTTACCCCAACATGGATCTGTTTTGGATAGTAGAGATGTTGAAGATGCAAAAAACTATCTCAAAGAGCTTCGATGTGGAACAGATATAATCTATGGGGATATTTCTTGAATTACGAAGAGTTAGAAAAAGAGAATAAAAAACTTCACACAAAGATCAAAATCTATGAGCAAGTGCTCAAACAAGATACTATTTTAAGAAAGCAATATGCTCAAACACTCAAAGCACTTAAAGAAAAAGAGAATGAACTTCAAAATCTTAATCAAAATCTAGAAAAGATTGTCAAAGAAGAGATCGAAAAAAATAAACAAAAAGAACAAATCTTATACCAACAAGCAAGACTTGTAGCACTTGGAGAAATGATCAATAATATCGCTCACCAATGGAGACAGCCACTTAGTCTGATCACAACTGCTATAAGTTCCCTTGCACTGAAAGCTGAATACGAAATGGCTCACGAAGATGATATCTATGTAACAAATGAGATAATCCTCAAAAATGCAAACCAACTCTCTAAAACGATAGATACGTTTGGACATTTTTTTGAAGAAAATCAAATCAACGAAACTTTTACTTTAGCTAATATTATTGAAAAATCAGTAGATATTTTACAAACTTCTTTCAATGATAATTGTATCAATGTTGAACTCTCTCTTGATCAATCGCTCAAATATTATGGTAATAGTGAACAGTTTTTAGAAGTGATTTTAAATATTTTAAAAAATGCACAAGATGTACTCAGTGGAAAATCAGAGAATCAAAAAATAATTAAAATCATCCTTTTAGAAAGAGAAAATGAATTTATTTTAGAGATTCAAGATAATGGTGGTGGGATTGAAGAAGAGATTATTGAAAAAATTTTTGATCCTTATTTCACAACAAAATACCAAACTCAAGGAACAGGGCTTGGCCTCTATCTTTGTTTAGAGATCATGATGAGTTCATTTGGAGGAACAATTAAAGCAAAAAATACCATGATAAATAATGAGAGATGGGCAATCTTTACTATCGTTTTTCCAGCTTTCAAAAAAAATTCTTCATATAATGAGTAAAAAAATAAGATATCTTTAAGCAACTATTTAATTTATTTTAAGTACTATTG
>CALMBI010000139.1 GCA_937860115.1 uncultured Arcobacter sp.
TTGATTTTGATGAGGTTGGTGTACACAATATACACAGACAGATTGGATTTAAAGTAGGGGATGAGGGCAGATTTAAGTGTGAAGTATTAAAAGAGCTGATCATTTCACGTTGCCCTTACGTTGAAGTTGAAGCAATTGTAGGTAGTTTTGATGATTTTATAAAATTGGCTATCAAACCAGATCTTATTTTAGATGCTACAGATAATCTTCCAAGTCGAGCAAAAATAGATAGTTATGCAAAAGAGAACGATATCCCTTGGATTTATGGAAGTGTAGAAGAGTTTCATGGGCAGGTGTGTTTTTTTAATGAAGCTTCGTTTGAAAGTGTTTTTAGTGTTAAAGAGAGAACACCAAATGGGATTGCATGTCCAATTGTGATGCATATAGCATCTATCCAAGCAAATTTAGCACTCAAATATCTTGCTGGATTTGAAGTGAAAAAAGATTTTTTATATTATATATTTTTTAATAATGAAGGGGAATATACTCTTCAAAAATTTAATCTTCCAAAATAACTTTTAGGCAATAAAAAAAGGTGGCTTTAAAACCACCTTTTTTAAAACGAGAAGCTGTAAACTATACAGCTTCACTTCCTGTTTCACCAGTTCTAATTCTGATAACATCATCAACAGGTAAAACAAAGATTTTTCCATCTCCAATTTTTCCAGTTTTTCCGCTATCAGTTATGATTTTTACACATTTTTCAACATCTTCATCATTTACTACTAACTCAATTTTTGTTTTTGCTAAGAAATCAACGATATACTCAGCTCCTCTGTAAAGTTCACTATGACCTTGTTGTCTTCCGTAACCTTTTACATCCGTTACAGTCATACCTGTTACACCTGCCTCACCTAAAGCTTCTTTTACATCTTCAAGTTTAAAAGGTTTGATAATTGCTTCTATTTTTTTCATATTATTTCCTTAAAAAATGTTCCATTTTTATTCAACTTTAGTTTGAAACGTATTTAAACTAAAGAACCTCATTGAAAACAAGCGAAGAATCGCTTGTTATACTATTTAGATGTTAAGAGATTTTTCTCCATGTGTTGCTTCATCAAGACCGATAGACTCAGATTCTTCATCCACTCTACCACCACCAGTTAAAGCAGATGCGATATAGTAAACAACGATTGTTCCAACTAATGTGAATAACCCTACTACTGCTACAGATTCTAATTGAACCATGAATTGACCCATTCTATCACCTGATTCTTTTAATGGTCCATCCCATAAAAGATCTTTATCATTAAGAGCAAATAATGCTGTAGCTAATGCTCCCCAAAGTCCCGCTAAGAAGTGGATACCAAATGCATCTAAAGAATCATCATATCCAAGTTTTTTCTTGAGTACTACTACACCAAAGAATGCGATTACTGAACCAAATGCACCGATAATAAATGAACCACTTACATCTACAAATCCTGCAGCTGGAGTAATAGCAACTAAACCAGCAACGACACCAGAAACAGCACCTAAAAGAGTAACTTTTTTGTATACAGCGTACTCAAGTAACATCCATGTGATTGCAGCTACTGAAGGAGCAAGTGCAGTTGTTAAATAAGCTAAACCAGCAACACTATTTGCACCAAATGCAGATCCACCATTGAATCCAAACCATCCAAACCATAATAATGCAGCACCAAGAGCAGTTAACATGATACTCATAGGTTTCATTGCAGCTTTTTGATAATCTTTTCTTTTACCAATTAAGATAGCCAACACTAAACCAGCAAGACCACCATTCATGTGTACAACAGTACCACCAGCAAAATCTAAAGCACCAGCATCAAATAATAAAGCTCCAGATCCACCCCATACCATGTGTGTAATTGGTGCATAAACAGCTATTGTCCAAATAAATACAAAGATTAACCATGTTGAGAATTTCATTCTCTCAATAACAGATCCACTAGCAATCGCAACAGTAATAGCAGCGAAAGTTCCTTGGAATACTACAAATACGTATGTTGGATAAGTTCCACTTAGGTCAGTCCATTTTACTTCACTTAAGAACATATTTCCAAAACCACCGATGAAGCTTTGCATAGAACCTCCATCACCAAATGCCATTGAGTATCCAGCTACGATCCAAGCTACAAAACCAACAACAAATGCTCCAAATACCATTGCATAGGTATTTAATAAGTTTTTACTTCTTGTCATACCACCATAAAATAGTGCAAGTCCTGCTGGTGTCATTAATAAAACTAATGCTGCTGACATCATCATCCATGCAGTATTACCACTGTCTAAAACCGGCGCATCATCTGCTAAAAGCAAAGCAGGTGAAAGTAACGCGAGTAAACTGTAAAGTTTGTTTTTCATCATCTTATATCCTTTTTTTGAGTTATTGAATAAATCAATCAATGGAAGTATGACAAATTTTGGAAACCATTTGAATAACTATTTTGTATAAAAAATATACAGTTATTTTGTATAAGATGATATTAATCTAAACTTACCTTTTGGTATTAAAGAGATCAAACTTAATCTAATACAACTTTTCTTTCGATATAATTCGCACCAATTCACGAAGAAAAGGTAATATATCGATGTTTTCAAAACTATTTTTTTCATATTGGACTACTATCATTTTACTCTCAATCTTAGCAATAGGTGCTGGGGTTGCAACATTTATAGAGAATGATTTTGGTACTTCAACAGCAAGAATACTTGTATACAATAGCTTCTGGTATGAACTAGCACTCATCTTAACAGCATTTAATCTAGCAGGTATTATGTTTAATACAAAGATGATGAAAAGTAAAGCTAAATTTATTTTTCATGGATCATTTGTTGTTATGTTAATTGGTGCAGGTATGACAAGATACTACGGATATGAGGGTATTATGAATATTAGAGAGGGTGAGACAACAAATCAAATGATCTCACTTGAACCATATATTCATGTTACAACGTATAATGAAAATAATACAACAAATACAACATATTTTGAAAAAGATTTTGCTGCTATTGGAAGTAACAATTTTTCATATAAAGTGCCTTTAAATGGGACAGATCTAGAGATCAGTTTTGTTAATTATGAGTTAGCAAAAAAAGGGAAAAGCAAGATGGGCCTTGTAACGCTTCAAGCAACTTACAAAGGTGAAGCTTTGCAAGAGAGACTTGTTGGACAAAGAGGTATGAGAACAGGTGTTGTAAAAGATTTAGTGTTTAAAGATGGTACAAAGATCTCTTTAGAATATGGATCAAAACATATGGAACTTCCATTTGCTATAAAATTAGAAGATTTTGAGCTTGAAAGATATCCAGGAAGTATGGCACCTTCATCTTATTCTAGTAAAGTAGTTTTAGTTGATAAAGTAAATAATGTAGAGTTTCCATTTCATATCTATATGAATCATATTTTATATTATGATGGATTTAAATTTTTCCAAAGTTCATATGATCAAGATGAATTAGGGACTGTATTATCAGTTAATAAAGATATTGGGCATTGGCCTACATATCTTGGATATTTTTTATTAGCAGTGGGATTAATTATGAACTTCTTTGATAAAGAATCACGATTTAGTAAACTTACAAGATACATAGCAAAAGCAAACCAAACGGCAGTGATCGCTCTTGTAGCCTTTTTAAGTATCGGTGCAACTTCTCTTAAAGCTGAAGTGAGACCTATTCAAAATTTAGGGAATACTGTTTCATATCTAGAGACTTACCAAGATGAAAGTAAAGAGATTGCAAAACAGTTTGGAGAACTTATCGTTCAAGCTGAGATGGGTAGAATGAAACCTATGGATACTCTTTCAAAAGAGATGCTCAATAAACTCACAAGAAAAAGTGAATTTTTAGGAATGGATCCAAATCAAGTAGTTCTTGGAATGTTATCTCACCCTGATATTTGGAAAGATATCAAAATTATAAAAATTGATACACCAAAACTAAGAGAGTATCTTGGTCTTCCAAAAGATAGAACATTTGCTGCATTTAGTGAAATTCTTACTGAAAATGGTTACAAACTTGCAAACTTACTTGAAGAGGTAAATCAAATAGATCCAAATCAAAGGGGAACTTTTGAAAAAGATGCTTTAAGAGTTGATGAGAGAGTCAATATTATCTATATGATCTTTACAAGTGAGATGTTTAAAATATATCCAAAATTTAAAGATCCAAATAACCTTTGGGTGAGTCCAACCGTTGCCATCAATACATTTGAAGGAAAAGATAAAGAGGTAGTATATTACATCACAAATAATTTTCTTGGTGGAGTAAGTGAAGGAAATTATACATCTGCTTCTAAAGGATTAGAACTTGTATCTATGTATCAACAAAGATTTGGAAAAGATATCTACCCAAGTGAAGCAAAAATCAAAACAGAGTTGATGTTTAATAAACTAGATATTTTCCCAAGATTAACATTAGTTTATTTATTACTTGGTATTGTGATGTTTATTATTGCATTTGCTACAGTATTTAAACAATCTTTGGCATCAAAAAGATTAAATACTATTCTTTTTGTGATATTAGCAATCCTTTTTACTATCCAAACAATCGGTATGGGATTTAGATGGTATATTAGTGGACATGCACCATGGAGTAACACTTATGAGTCACTAGTCTATATTGCATGGAGTATTATGCTTGCAGGTGTAGTGTTCTTTAGACATACACTTATGGCTCTTAGTGCAACTGTTGTGATGGCTGCTGTGTTTATGTTTACAGCGCATCTAAGTGGTATCGATCCACAAATTACAAATCTTGTGCCTGTACTTAAATCATATTGGTTAACTATCCACGTATCTATCATAACAGGTTCGTATGGATTCTTAGCACTTGGTGGGATGCTTGGTCTAATGGCACTTATATTATTTAATTTTAGAAGTGAAACGAAACCACACATCGATAAAACTATCAAACATATAACAGCTATCAATGAAGCTGCACTTATTATTGGACTTGCAGCACTTGTGGTTGGAAACTTCCTTGGTGGTGTATGGGCAAATGAATCATGGGGAAGATATTGGGGATGGGATCCAAAAGAAACATGGGCTTATGTAGCAATTGTTGTATATGCAATTGTACTTCACTTAAGATTGATTCCAAAACTCAATCGTCCATATATTTTTGCTGTTGCTTCAACTTTGGCATTTAGCACTATTTTAATGACATATTTTGGAGTTAATTTTTATCTCAGTGGAATGCATTCATACGCGACTGGTGATCCAGTGCCAATCCCTATGTGGGTATATGTTGTAACAGCATCAGTGTTTACACTTATTGCTTTAGCATATAGAAAAAGAGACCTTTCGGTTATAAAAGTATAAGGAAGAAAAATGACTGATTTTTTTGCTAGTTTTGGAGGGATTATTATATTCCTCCATGTAGTCTCTGCTATTATTTGGGTGGGTGGTATGATTGCAATTAGATTTGCAGTTCATTATTCGATCCAAGAGATTGAAGATCCAAAAATCAAACTTGGAAGAACACTAGAATTTTTAAGAAGATTTTTCAATATGGTGATCCCTTCTATTTTGATCTTACTTGTCACTGCTCTAATGATGTCAATAGGACTAAATCTTAAAGAATCACCACTCTATGGACTTGTTCATCTAAAAGAAGCTATTTGGACAGTGATGACTGTTATATTTACGATTATCTACCTAAAAAGAAATAAAGCGCAAAGGTTTTATGATGAGGGTGATTTTAAAAGTGCGAAAGAGAAACTTATACCACTTGCAGCTTGGATGATCCCTACAAATATTGTTTTAGGTTTAGTTGCACTTTATCTAGGTGTAACTTTGAGAGGTTTATAAAATATGTTTAATGACTTTGAAAATAAAACAGCTACAGAAAAACTAATAGTAGTTTGTAAAATTGAGGGTTGGTCATTTTTGATTTTGCTTTTTATTGCGATGCCTTTAAAATATTTCCTTGGATTTCTAATAGCAACTAAAATTGTAGGGATGATCCACGGAGCACTTTTTATCTGGTTTTTGATCACTTTATATAATTTTCACAATGAAATGAAATATGGAGTAAAACTTACTATTCTTGCCTTTATAGCTTCAATCGTACCTTTTGGTACATTTTATCTTAATAAACATCTTCAATCAAAATAAGAAAACCTGATAATTGATTTTTATCAGGTTGTTTAGATTAATAACTTTTTTGTTACAATCTTTTTTATAGTTACAAATTAAAGTCATATACTTCTCTCGTGATTTTATTTTTATTCTAAATTATTTTTTCAAAGAGGTTTGAATATGTCAGCAGATTCATTACAAGCACTACAAGAAAAATTTGAGTTAGCTCAAAATGAAATTATGCAGTTACAAAAATCTCTACAAGATAAAGAAAAAGAGATTGCTAAACTCAATGAAACATTCACTTCTAGAATAGAAGAAGAGATCGAAAAAAATAGAGATCGGGAGATTATGCTTTTCCAACAGTCTAAAATGGCTGTAATGGGGGAGATGATAGGAAATATCGCTCATCAGTGGCGACAACCACTTTCAGCTATCTCATCTTTGGCAAGTGGACATATTTTAAACAATGAACTTGGTTTAATCACACCAGAATAATCCTCAAAACTTCTTGATGATATTGTAAAAAATACAGAATTTCCTTCACATACAATAGAAGATTTTAGAAATTTTTTTAGAAATGATAAAAAGTATAGTGAATTTTATATTGATGAATCTATCGAAAAAGCACTTCATATTTTAGCAGGGATGTTAGTAACTAACTCTATCACAGTTGAAAAAAATATTGAGCATATCAGACTTTTCAATCTCAAAAATGAATTTATCCAAGTGATTCTCAATCTTCTTAAAAATGCAGTCGATGCACTTATTGATGTGTTTGATGATGATGAAAAATTTATTATCATTGAAGCGTATCAAGATGAAGCTAATGCGATCATAACGATATCAGATACAGGTGGTGGAATCCCTGTAAAAATTATGAATAGAATCTTTGAGCCATACTTTACAACAAAACATCAATCTCAAGGGACAGGGATTGGGTTATTTATGTCTATGGAGATAGTTTCAAAACATATGAAAGGTTTTATTGGTGTTGATAATATTGAGATAAAAAGAAATGGGACCTATCTTACAGGTGCATCATTTAGGATCACTATACCACTAGAATATTAGTGTTTATTCGAGTGGAAGTTCAATAAAAAATGTAGCACCATTAGCACTATTTTGTGCATAGATTTTTCCACCTAAACTCTCTTCAACAATCATCCTAGCCATATGAAGTCCAAGCCCAGTTCCATTTGTGTCACTTTTAGTTGTGAAATACTCATCGAAAATATTTGGCATTATCTCTTTTGGAATCCCACCTCCATTATCTTCGATAGTAATGATTACGATAGTTTCTTTTTTAGAAATATCAACATTTATCCATGGACCTTCTATCTATTTTTCGATAAGAACATCTTTTGCATTATTTACAATATTGATGATCACTTCTGAAAGTTCTGGTGAAATTGTATTGATAAAAATTGCTTCTTGGTTATGAATATTGTTATTTAAAACGATATGATGATCTTTTAAAACAGCACTTACAATCACAAGAGCAATATCTATTGATTCTTGTAGATTGATCAATTTTCTCTCTTTTTTTTCTTTGAGAAAATTTCTAAATGTAAGTAGAGTTCCATCTAATCTATCGATAACCATATTGATATCGTTCATCTCTCCAATAATAAAATCATTAAATTCAGATCTCTCTTTCAAGGATGTTTTAAAAAGTATTGTTTCAGAGATTGCAGATATATAGTGAAGGGGTTGTTTCCATTGGTGGATAATATTACCAATCATTGCTCCCATAGCTGAAAGTTTTGATTTGTCATGTAAAATCAGTGCTTGTTTGATATTTTTTTCAACTTCTATTGAGACTTTATTTTCAAGAGTTTTATTGATCTCTTGCAATTGCATTTGATATGTCGCTAATCTATAAAATAACCAAAACAAGATAACAGTGACAAGAGTAACAGCTAATGTTCCTATCCAAAACATCTCCCAAAAAGATCTATCCATCAATACTAATGTTTGACTTTCATTGTAGATCACTATATATCCAGCTTTTGCTTTATCATAAGAATAGAGTGGTAAAAAATAAATATTAAAAATTTTTTGATTCAATCGTACACTTGATGAAAAAGGTTTATTCTCTTTAAGTAATGGTGTAATTTGTGGTTTTAAATCTTTATTGATAGTTTTGATAAGGGTTTTTGAGTATTGATTATTGATTATATCAAATTGATTATCAACATAAAAATCATCACTTAATTGAGATGATTTGTAGGTATGAAGCTCATCTTTAAAATCTGTTTTATCAATATGTTCTTTAAACAAAATAACCTCACTATGGGCATTATAGAGTTTTTGTATCTCTTTTGATATTATAGAATGTGCAAATCCAAATTCTACCGTCCCTACAAACTCTTTTTGATAAAAAATTGGAAATACATATCTATAACCATTATTGACTCTTCCCTCTTCAAAACCTTTGATAGGCTGATAAGTTTGATTTACTGTATCTATTGTTTTTCTGATACCTTTTAGGGAATCCCCATATTTAGATGGTTTATGAAACCTCAAAAAACTAATAGATCCTGGTAAATGAAATTGAAATTGTCTAATATCATTTGCACTAAAGACATTGTATTTTTTTGAGAGATCATTTAAAAGTTTTTTTCTATGGATGTCACGTTTTGCTTCATCTACATGTGAAGCATCAAACATCAGTTTTTGGATAGTTGGAGTATTGATATCAGCTTCAAAACTAAGCTGGGCTAATGCCTCGTGACGATCAGTGATCCCTTTTATGGTATTTGTAAAAATATTGATT
>CALMBI010000140.1 GCA_937860115.1 uncultured Arcobacter sp.
GTAAGAACTTCAAGTGTTGCTACATTCTCTTTTACTTTACATATTGGTTTATTGATATTAATAAGATCACATATTTTGTAATTATCCATTAATGTTTCAGGATCAATATTACTTATAATATCTGTATGAGTAAGGATTCCACAAAATTTATTGTATCTATCAACGACACTTATATATTCTATTGATTGTTCTAAAAATGAGATCGATTCTAAAATATTTTTATCTGCATGGATCGTAGGTATCTCTGTTAAACGTATTTGAGAAAGTTTTTGTTCGAAGTTATACCCTTTTAATTTCAATTTTAAAAGATCACTAGCTGTAACAATATAAAATCTCTGACTATCTTGGATAATCACACTTCTATGGTTTTGTTCATACATCAATTCTATAGTTTTATGTAAAGTTGCACTAATATCTAATAGTGTCACATCTGTTGTTACTAATTCAATTATAGATGGAAATTTCATATTTTTCCTTATTTTTTAATGCCCCGATTATATCAAAATTGTAAATAATTTGTCATAAAAAAAGCCACCTCTAAAAAGAGATGGCTTATAAAATAGCTATAAAATAGATAATTAGATCTCTTCAGCCATATCAACTTGGTATAAAATATCATCCATTGGATGTCTATACATTGGCATTGCAAGTCTTTTCTCATCTAAAACATGTCCAATAAATCCGATAGTTCTACCTGCAATAAAGAATGCATTAAGAGTTCCAGAAGCGATAAACTCATTAATCTCACTTTCGCTATATCCTAAAGCTCTCCACATATCAACCATTAAGATACCGATTGTTCCATCAACATTTAAGATAAGATTATCTTTTTTAGATGTTGTTAATTGCTCAACTGTTAATGCATAATCAAGTAAAGGAGTGCTAGGGAAATGCTCAGCCGCATATTTTTTAAGACCAACAACCCTTAAATCTGGATTTCTAAGAGATTTAATTCTGTGTCCAATACCTGGGATTGGAATACCAAGTTTTTTCATATGATTTAAAAACTCTGCTGGTGTTAAATTATTATCATCTGCATATTTGAAATGCTCAGCAGCACCATCAATTGCTCCACCAAATCTTGGTCCGATTGTTAAAAGACCAGTTACAAGCGACTCAACAACTGATTTTCCAGCTCTTGCCGTTACTTTTGCATTATGAGCTCCACTTACTGCTGGACCATGATCTGCTACTGTTTTGATAACAGTTTCAATAAAATCTGTTGCCCATTTTGGATATTGTTTTTTAAACCAAAGAAGTGAAATAACATCACCAATTCCTTTTCCTGTATCTGGAGTTGCAACTGAAGAGATAGGGAAACCTGCATATGTAGCTTCATCACCTCTATCATCTGAAATAGTACAGATAAACTCTTTACTTCTTCTCACTTTTGGAACCGTTCTAAGTGCTGGTTCAGCGATCTCACCAATCACACCTTCAGCTCTTAATTTACCATATACTTCTGCAATTTTATTTGGTAATTCATTAAATGAACTTGGTACATAAAACCCTGCTTCAGCCATAGCAACATTTTTTGCTGCAGCCGTTTCAGCATCTGCATTTGCACTTGCCCCTGCATGACCAAATTGAACACCACTTGAGAAGTGTTTTGCAATAGTACCAATACACCATGCAATAATTGGTTTAGTAATTTTTCCAGCTTTCACTGCTTCGATTACTTTATACTCTTCAGTTCCACCAACTTCACCTAAAAGTACCATATATTTTACATCTGGATTTTTTTCCATTCTTAGCATATTATCAATAAATACACTTCCAACAAATCTATCTCCACCGATAGCAACACCTTCAGCTATACCATCAGCATTAATAGAAATGATATTTGAAAGCTCGTTAAATAATCCACCAGATCTTGTTACAAGTCCACAAGATCCACATCTATGAAGTTTTGATTGGATAATATTTTCAATTGTCCCACCAATATTTGCTATTTTAAATCCACCTGGAGCGATAGCACCAACAGTAGCTGGTCCGATAACTGTTACATTTTTATCACGTGCCGCTTGATTCATTTTTCTAGCAAGTCTTTCAGGAATCCCCTCAGCTGTAACCATAACTGAACTAAATCCACCCATCTCAAGAGCTTCCATAGTCACATCATAAGCTGTTCTAAATGATGCAAAGTTTAAAAGTACGTCTGCATTTGGATGAGCTTTTTTCGCATCAGTAGTATTTTTGTAAAGGTTAATCATAATTTCATCTGGACCCCAGAAGAATTTTTGAAATTTAGAATCAGCAGTTGGAGCAACGATTGCTGCAACTGATGGAGTTTTTCTATTTATTACATAATCATAATCTAGCATTCTTTGGATTGCACTTGCATTGTTATTCCAGAAAATTGCTTGTGTTTCGTTTGTATATAATTTTGTCATATTTTCTTTCCTTTACCTTACTTCTCTAAAGCCATTCTAACGATGTCAGTAACATGTGTTTCTGGTCCATATACCTCTATATAAAGTCCTAATCTATCAGCTGCTTCTTTAATATCTTTAAGACCTTTTTCATAGTTTGGTCCACCTCTTCTTACATAAATTTTAGTGTTATGTGCTTTCATTTTATCAGCATTTTCTTCAAATGATTGGATGATACCTGTAAATGTTTTTGCAACATCAGTAAAGTTAGCGATAGCTCCACCGATAATTAAAATCTTATCTCTTCCTTTTGGATCTTTGTGTCTTGTCATAAGATCAATCACTGTATCTGCATAAAATTTTGTTTCACCAGTTGTTGGTCCACCTGAATACTCACCATAATTTGCAAGGTCGCTTACACTTCCACCATTAGCTTCAGCATAATCAGCGATTGTGTCAGCGTACACAACTGATGCTCCACCACCTGCTACCATTGTCCAGATTCTTCCCATTGGATTAAGTACAGTTAATTTTAATGATGCCCCAGATTTACTATCTGCTACTGCAATAGCTTTTTCTTCTGGTGACTGATCTTCCATACCAAATGCAGTTGGGTATTCGATCTCTCCCCATGTTTCACTCATCATAAATCCAGCTGTATCATCAAGTCTTGCAACAAGGTCTAAGATAGCCATATCGTTATTTGGTAACATTACGATTGGATTGATTTCAAGATAAGCAAAATTCATATCTCTGTAAAATTTAAAGAATTGAATAGCAAAAGATGCAAAACATTTTTTATTCTCTTCTGGAATATCTGATGGAATATTTGCTCTAATTGCATGTTCCATATCAGCATCATTCATAGTGATAGGGATAGCAACTTCTACCACTTTATCCCAATTCTCTTCAACTTCCATACCACCTTCAGCAGACATATAAAGCACATCATCTTCTCCAACAGTTGTAGCAGAGATATAATATTCTTGCTCTTGTGTATGTGGAGTAAATGGCTCAACGATAAAGTGTGTCAAAATTCCACTTTGTCCACTTAAAAGAGTAGTATTGTGAGCTGATTTTGCATCTATCCAACGTGCCGCTTCCTCTAAAGTAACATCACCTGGTTTATTTGTTCTAAATAATACAAGGTCATTTTTCCCTCTTTTTCCAAATAACATATCTGGTTTTGCTACAAGTGGCTCTTGTTTTAACCACTCAAATCCATGTTGTTTTGAGATTTCAAGTAGCTCTGCACCACTTTTTACTAATACAGATTTAAATCCATAGTGAAATCCACTGAAATAATTTTCCCATTGTTTAGAAAATAATGCTTTACCATCATATTCTCGTATCGCTTTTTGTGCCATACATTCTCCTTTTAGAATTTTAATTGTCTGATTGTATCTTGAGTAATATTAGAGATAGTAAAAAGTTACACTTATAGATGATATAAATTATAGAGTGTATATTTTTGTAACATCTACCTTCGAAGTAGATCAAATTTTGCTACTGATTTACCAAAATAAGCTATATCGATATCTGATTTTTTATTATTGAGCTTGATCTCTTGTAACAAATATTTTCCTCCAATTTCGATTCCATAAAATTTTAATCTTTGAGAAAGCCCTTTATCTTGGCATTTTACTGCGCTTATCTTTTTATCTTTCAAAACTTGTGCAAGTTCTTTTACTATATGATAATCGTATGCAAAGTGTTTTTTGGGATTCTCTAAAACTAAATAGAGTGTTTTATTTAATACAAACACTCCAAAATTCAAAATAAGACTAAAAAGTAACAAATAGCCCAAAAAACGATAATTCCCACTATGCTCTTTTACTCTTACTCTTGTACTATGCATGATAAGTTTGACCATTACTGGTATTGCCACCACTACAAAAGGAGCAAAATCTTCAAGATATACTTTTTGTCTGAGTGAAAAAACAAATGATAACAGAAGTGCTGTAATAGCTAAATACCAATACATATCACGATCATATTTTATTCCAAATCGATAAATAGCATAAAAGAAGTATAAAAATAAAAGTGGTGAAAATACTGAAGCATAGATCCCAAATGTATCGATCAAATACCCTTGAGGTTTCCCTCCGATTTCAAATCCATAGATACTCATCGAGAGTCCAAAAAGGATAAGTGATACAAAAAGTAATCGATCGTCCTTTTTTTTCATTGAATAAAAAAACAAGGCTAAATATAAAATTGCAAATGAATTATCAATAAAAAGGTATAAAAACAATAAAAAATAATTTTCTTTCCCTTTTAATTTATAAAGATACAAATAGAGTAATGTAAAAAATATAACAACAATCGATTCATTAAGCATAATAGCTGCACTATTCACACCAGGTAAAATCATAAATATAGCAGATGCCAAAACTCTGTCTTTTTGGTATCTAAAATAATCATCTGTTAAAAGATACAGTAAAATACTACTAAATGTATAAAAGATAATAAAAGGAAGTTTAATAGTTACACTATTGAGTGGAAAAATATTTTCAAAAAAATGTGATGTCCATCCTGCAAAACCAATTTTGTTTTCAAATATATTGAGCTCTCGAGACGCGATACTAAAATCATTAGCAAGATAGACTAAAACAACTATATGGAAAAGTAAAAGTCCTATAAATGTTACATTGTATTTATTGAACTCTAAACTTTTCATGAAAAATTTTTATAATTTTAAAAAATTAGCAAGCATCTCATGTCCATATTCACTCATGATTGACTCTGGATGAAATTGCACGCCATACACATTTTTATCTTTGATACGAAGCGACATAATCTCATCATCATCTAAAGATTTTGATGTCACGATAATAGTATCTGGTAGATTTCTTTGATTTACAGTTAAAGAGTGGTATCTTGTCTCAGTAAGCTCTTGTGGTAAACCATCAAAAATAACATCATCACAGAGCACTTTGATTTTTGAAGTTTTTCCATGCATCATTTTAGGAGCTCGAATCACCTCTCCACCGTACACTTGAGCGATCGCTTGATGACCAAGGCAGATCCCAAGAACAGGAATAGATTCCCCAAAAACTTTGATCGCCTCAAGACAAATCCCAGCATCATCTGGAGTTGCTGGTCCTGGAGAAATTATGATTTTAGATGGGTTGAGAGCTTTTATCTCTTCAATTGTCATCTCGTCATTTCGTATAATTTTTAGATCAGCTCCAAGTTCTAGGCAGTATTGCACTACGTTATATGTAAAACTATCATAGTTATCAATCATTAAAATCATATTTATCTTATCCTTGCAATTTTTCTTTTAAAATTATTTTTCCTGTTTCAACTCCAGGTTGATCATAGGTATTTATTTGTACAAATTTACCTACAACAGAAGTAAGTAGTTGATATCCATACATAAGTTTTGCTAGATTATATTCATCTACCTTATCTATAGTTATTACATCACAAGGGATATCTCGTAAACTCTCCACAGCTTCAATAGTAGCATCTGCTTGTTCATTGATAAGAGTATTAAACGATAAGTTATTTATATAATCAAGCTCTTCTAGTCCATGTAGTGAAATATCAGGTATTTTTATATCTTTTTGAAAATTCTCCACTTTGATAAATGTAACCGTTTTATCTCGTTTCCCTTCCATAATTAACTGTAAAAAACTATGCTGATCAACTGGTCCTATTAATCCTATTGGAGTTAAAGCTTGTTTGGTACCATTAATATTTTTTTTGCCAAGGCTCTCCCCCCAAAGTTGAATATACCACTTATTAAATCCCTCAAGCGATGAAGAGTATGAAAAAAGAACATTGATATTAAAACGATTTTTATTTTCAACCATGAATCTTGCTTTCCCCATAATCTCACTATAGTAAAAACTTTTTGTAAAAAAACTATTGTGGACCTCTTTACAACCATTGAGCAACGAGTCTATATCTAGCCCCATTATAGCAAGAGGAACCAATCCAACAGCACTAAAAACAGAAAATCTTCCCCCTACATCTTTTGGTATCTCAAAAGTTTTCATACCATGAAACTGCGCATACTGATTTAATTTACTATCGTGTTCTGTGATCACAACTGTATTATGCTTATTCATCTTTACAAGCGATGAGATATATTTTAAAATACTTACC
>CALMBI010000141.1 GCA_937860115.1 uncultured Arcobacter sp.
AAAAAACAGAAGAGATTCGCTTTTAAAAATGGCAGAAAATCTTATCGTAAAAGGAATCGATATTAATGCTATCAATAATGATGGGGAAACGGGACTCTTTGAAGCGATTAGAAATAACGACTACAATGTATGTGCATTTTTTATCAATAAAAGAGTTAATCTAAACACACAAAATAAAAAATATCAAACCCCTATTTTAGTTGCAGCATTAGAGGGTATCAAATGTTTAGATATTATTTTATTACTCTTACAAAATGGTGCAAACCCCACAATTAAAAATGATGATGGAAAAGATGTTTTGGAGATTCTTAATGATCTTATTTTAGCGACTCATGATTTTAGAAAACTCAAAGATGAAGCTTTAATACCTTATGCGCAAAAAGATAAACAATTTTTTGTTGTTCTCAAAGAGATTTTACAAAACTCTAATTATAACCTCCAAAACCCTACTTCGATTGGTCAACCACTTTTTTTTAATCCTATTTTAGATGGGTATTATGATCTATTTAAACTCTACATCACAAATAAATTTAATATCAATGCACTTGATAGTAATGGACTTAATATCTTTTATGTGTATGTGTATACAGTTTTTAATCTTAATAAAAATTTTGATGCATTTAAACAAAATCTTCTAGGACTTACAGGTTTTGGTGTAGATATCAATCTTGTTGATAATGAAGGGAAAACTGTTTTTTCTAAAATTATGAAATATGACACTAATCCAAAATTATTTGAAACTCTTATAGATATTTGTAGAATAAAATATGATTCAAGAGATAAGCAAGGAAGAACGCTTGTTCACCATGCAGTACTCAATAAAAATTTAGAGATCACGAAAATGATCCATAACAAAAATCATGATGTACTTAATATTGCAGATGGATATGCTATCTTGCCTATAACATACGCAGCACTACTTGGTTCTTTTGATATAGTAAAAGAGCTTTTAGGATATGGTACAATTTTTATAAAATCAAGCCGCTCTGTTCCTATTCCAGTAAGAGTAAAGTTTGGATCTATGGTCAAAAATGTTGATACATTAAAAACAAAAACAACAGACAAAGACCTTTTGAGAAAAATAACAATTTTAACAGATCAAATAAAAAGTGATTTTAAAGTGGAGAGTGAATGAAAATTATAGTCAATGGACAAGAAAAAGAGTTTCATCAAGATATATCGTTAAAAGATATGATTTTAGAACTTCAGATTGAAGATAAAGTTATGGCAAGTGCTGTTAATATGAATATTGTTAAAAAAGAAGATTGGACCAATTATCAATTAAAAGAAAACGATAAAATAGAGTTACTTCAATTTGTTGGTGGTGGTTGATTACTACTTAGAAATTTGTGTTTCATTATGATCATCAGTTTCATTTTGATCGTAGATCACTTTTATAAGAACCCCATGTTCTTTATCTTTAAAATAGATATTTTCTTGTGTAAAAAGATTATATAAAAAATCATTATCATAAGATTTATCCAAAAACTTATCATTAAATGTGGCACTATCAAAACAGACCGCAAAATTTTTACACACTTTGTTTTGATATATCTCCATATCAGTAACAACAACGCCTAAGTTTAAAACTGTAAGTTTTATTTTGTGATCGTACCTTTCAATAAAACCTTTATCATAAAACTTTAAAGATGGTGTTTTAAAGACGATAGTTGCACTTTTAGTAGTATGTGGTTCTTTATAGCTACATCCACCAAGAAGTAAAATCAAACTTCCTAGTGCAAAAATATAGCTCTTCATCAAAAGCCCTTATGTAAGTGAAGAAGTTTGATACAGATTCATCAGATTTTCATAAAAATCTGTGGTTTCAAAATCATCCAAAAGTCCACTATTAACTGAAAGTTGTTGGTGGATTTTTGCTAGTTTTTCTGTACGTTCTGGAAAAAGATCACTTAAAATAATAGAACTAATCTCTTTTCGAACCAAAATAGCTGGTGGAATGATCCCCAAATAAAATAGCTCCATAATCGATTGGCTATGGTAGTGAATATGATGGTGACTTCCATGTGGACATGCATTTGTACTTACTAAAGTACTACACTTATCACAATAGACAAAATTACTCATAATCTCAATATCAATATCTATACCTTTGATAGAATCAGCGATTGAGCTAAAACAACTATCTTGATAAAAAGCACCAATTCCAGCTTTTTCTTTTCCTAAAATAAGTTGTGTGCAACCATAATTATGAGCAACTATTGCATTTAATATAATCTCATTAAATCCACCAAAAATATATGTATTTTCTAATGGGATTAAGACCACTTTATCTTTCGGTAAAAAATTATCACAAAAATATTTCACCACATTGTATCTTGTCTTGTAGCTAAGTTCATCATCTGTATAGGGCTTAAGTAAAAAAATAACAATCAGATCATTTTTTACTAATGCTGTTCGTATCAATCTTTCATGAATTCTATGAAATGGCTTTCCTGATAACATGATTGCAGAAACAGATTTTGCATCTACCCTCTCTATTGCTCCTTGAAGATCTTTTTTATGATTTTGAATATCTAAAAAATCAATTTCAAAATCACCACTTATTGCATAATTTCCAAGTCTTTGGTAGGTATTCACAACACCTGGATGCATTGGATTATTTGTTCCATAGATCAGTTTTACTCTTTCATCTTTATCAATCTCAAACACTTCATCACACACAAGTGATCCACATACTTTCCCATCACACACTAAAGAGATTTTCTCACCATTTTTAAGCGACTTTAATACCTCTTCGTTTCGTTTTCCACTTGGAGCTAAAACAAATGCAAAAGGAAAAGTAGTTCCTTTATACTCTTTTGTAGTATTTACTTCATAAGACTCTTTTTCATTCATGAGTTTATCAACAGGAGCTAAAAGCCCCTCTTTTAAAAGACTCAAAGTAGCTAATGCTTCTTGATCAATAAATAATTTTTTTCCCATCTATTTTCTCCAACTTCTATAGATTTCTGTTTTCTCAAATAAAACAAAAATCTAGTATCTAAATATATTCTTAGATGCTAGGTTTTCATTTGGTTTTGGTATCATATCTAATTGTTTTTAATATTTAATTAGTATTGGAGTTAATTTGTTAGTTCATATATGTTGTAGTGTAGATAGTCACCATTTTTTAGAAAAGTTAAGGGAAGATTTTCCAGATGAAAAACTTACTGGATTTTTTTACGATCCCAATATTCATCCATATAGTGAATATAAACTAAGACTTCTTGATGTTGAATATAGTTGTGACAGACTTGGGATAGAGTTACTTGAAGGACCATATGATCTTGAAGGTTGGCTGGGGCTTGTCAAAGGATTAGAGAATGAGCCAGAAAAAGGGGATCGTTGCACAGTTTGTTTTGACAATAGACTTGAAGTAAGTATCAAAAAAGCAAAGGAATTAGGATGCAAAAGTTTTACAACATCACTTTTAATAAGTCCTAAAAAATCTCAAGACAAATTAGAGATCATTGGTGATAAATTATCCAAAGAATATGGTGTTGATTTTATATTTAAAGATTATAGAAGTGGGAATGGGATGGAGCTTCAAAGCAAAGCAGTAAAGGAAAACTTACTGTATAGACAAAATTATTGTGGATGTTTATTTGGTTTAACGGCTCAAAGGATACAACAACAAAAACTTCTTGATGAGATGATCAGCCCTATTTCCAATCAAATCATGCCAGAATCTATCGAAGAGAGAATCGCACTTTATAAAAAAAGAAATATTCTCTACAAAGAAGATAAAAATTTCAAAATCATTAAGCAAAAATTTTTAAACTATAGACTTCTCAGTGGTTCTGTGAGTAGTGAAAAAAAAGTGATTCCGTCATATTTTCTTCCTTACTCTTCTTTAAAAAATAAAAAAACAGCTGGTCAGATAGAATATGAAATAGATAATATTTACTATCTCAATCGTGATGAAACAAAACTTTTAACACTAAAATATTTTAACACACTTGCCAATACACAATACGAAAATATTTTTGAACTTATCAAAAACCCACCACTTTTCAATGATGAATTGGAAGTAAGAAATAAAATAGCACAATCACCCTACGATCTTTCATGCATAGTAGTTTTAGAAACTATTCCAGATAAAAAAATAGAAATATCACTCAATAGTGAACTCTTTGATGATGTTCGTGAAGTGATTGTTGAGCTAAACAAATAGGAAGAAAAATGAAATTAAAATATGTTTTTTTGATAGTAACAAGTGCGATAATTTTAAATAACTGTGGAGGTGGAAGTGGAGATCTAGAAGAGACACAAAAAGAAAAATCTCCAAGTTGAATGTTATCTACACCAAGTTCACTATAATTTATGGGAACCTCTAAAAATAAATTTCTAAAGCCCTCATCTTTTTAATTTTTGATTTTTAAAAAATCTTAGCTCAATTCTAACTGAACTTTGTTAAAATTTCTGTGAAAATCCCCCCCCAATTTTTCTATATTTTGGATATTTTATCCATTTTGTCCTCGTTCCTGCGGGATTACATCCAACTCTTTTCATATCAATTTTACCTTTTGTAATCGAACCGTCTGTTCGTATCTGACTAAATTATAGCTTAAATTCATAAGTCCTATTGTGGACTTTATCCTTTTGATACCTATTGATGTAAGATTGAGTGCATTATTCATTTGAGATGTTAGTGTTCCAAATATATGTTCAACTCTTACTCTTGTTTTAGAATGTTTATAATTCTCTTTATGCTCTGCATTGGTTAGTGGTTTATTTCTGTAAGCTCTTTTGATAATTTTGGATTTTACATTTTTGGCTTTAAGGTATTCTTCTGTCTCTTGCGATTTATAAGCACTATCAGCATGAACAAGATTATCTTCCTCATCAATCAAATCTTTTATCACTTGTGAATCATGCTTTGATGCTGGAGTTACTTCATATTTCATAATGATTTTAGTTTTTTGGTCACTTGCGATATGGTCTTTATATCCGTACTCTCTTTG
>CALMBI010000142.1 GCA_937860115.1 uncultured Arcobacter sp.
ACAAGTGGATCTGGTGCATCTACATTCATTGGTGCAGGTAGTGCTCTTGGTGCAAATGGTGTTGGAGGTGAAATCACAATAAAGAGTGGATCAGGAAATATTGGTGGTGACATCAATATTGCTAGTGGACGTGGAAATTCTGGACAAGCTGGATCTATATTAATTGAATCTGGATCTTCATCAAATAATGGTGGTGAAATAATCATTAACAGTGGTTCAAGTGAATCATCCTCAAATGGTGGCTCTGTAATAATCCATAGTGGTTCTTCTCTTGGTAGAGGTGGTGAATTGCATCTCTCCAGTGGTAAGAGCGAATCACAAAGTGGTAAGGTAGAGTTATCTAGTGGATCAGGATCTATAAGTGGAGATGTTTCTATTCAAACAGGTGCTTCTTATGATGGTACATCTGGATCAGTATTAATTTCAACAAACTCAGGGCTATCATCTGGAGAAATTGTTCTTTCAGTTGGAGCTTCTATTCAAACTGGAGGATCAATTTTATTAGATGCAGGTGAGAGTCAATCATCAGGAGGTATGATTTTAATGAATGCTGGTGTTAGTCAAAATGAAAAAGGTGGAGATATTAGTGTAATAAGTGGATCAACCATGACAGATGATTCATCAAGTGGTATGATTGTTGTTGAAACATCTCAATCAAAGGGAAGTACTGGTGATGTATCTATTCGAACTGGTTTATCAAAAGTTTTAACATCTGGATCTTTGAAATTATCAACTGGATCAGGTACTTTGAGTGGAAGTATCTCACTTCAAGTTGGTTCAAGCTCAAATGGACCAGGAGGATCATTAACTCTTGATGGAGGAGAATCAAGCTCTTCAACTGGAGGAGATATAGTTTTGACTAGTGGTATTGGTGAAACTAGTGGAAAGATTGAGTTGTCCTCTGGTTTAAGCACTTTTGGTCGTGGAGGTGATATTTCTTTAATTGGTGGATCAGGAGTACAAGATTTATCAGGAGGAAACATTGATATTATATCTGGATCATCATTAAGTTCAGCTGGTGGAAAATTGAGTCTCTTTGGTGGTAGTAGTGAGTCAGGAATCGGTGGAGAAGTTGAAATTTATTCTGGTTCCTCAGTCACAGGTACAAGTGGTCAGTTGACATTATTAAGTAGTATAAGTTCTGCAGGATCTAGTGGAAATATCTTCATTTCATCTTCAGAAGGATCTCAAAGTGGTTCAATCTTATTATCTACTGGAGTTTCTTCAAGTGGAAGCACTGGAAATATAGAATTTTTGGTTGGATCAAGTTCTCTATTCAAAGGTGGTTCTGTGTTAACTAGTGCAGGATCTGGCTTAACTGGTGGAGATATCAAGTTAGTAGGAGGTTCTGGATCAGCTGAAGGAGGAAAGATTGATATTTCTGGTGGAGATTCAACACAATTAGGTGGTAGTATAGTATTATCATCTGGAGAATCTCTTGAATCAAGTGGAGTTATATCAATAAGAAGTGGATCATCAAAAATAAATTCTGGTGATATCTTTGTTGCAAGTGGAAGTAGTGAAAATTCAAGATCAGGTACAATACTTTTATCTTCTGGTACAAGTATTGAATCAGTTGCAGGTGATTTAATCTTAAACTCTGGCTCTTCTACCCGTAGTTCTGGTGGAGATGTTACTATAGCATCTGGTAGTGGTACTAATGGTGGAAGTATTAATGTCGCTAGTGGAAATGGTGCTGAACGTGCAGGATCCATTACCTTCCATGTAGGATCAACTTCTGGAACAGTAACTGGTGGATCTATCGATCTTATTGCTGGTCTTTCAACTAAAGGATCAGGTGGCTCAGTTCAAATCAATGGTGGAGAAAGTGTTATAGGATCCTCTACTGGATCATCACTTACCCTTGGTGGTGGATCATCTGATATTGTTGGTGGATTTGTTAATATAGAGAGTGGTGTAGCTGTTGGTGGTCCAAGTGGTGATGTTACTGTAAAATCAGGTACTACTGATAGCACAAGCAGTGGAAATATTGATATCTCTTCTGGTTATTCTCAATTTGGTTCATCTGGAAGAGTTCGTATATTTAGTGGTGATGTTTCTCGTGAATCACGTGGAACTATTGGTGACATACTTGTACTTGGTGGTTCTGGTAGTGATATTGGAGGAGGAATTAGTCTTCAAGCTGGTGCTGGTATGAAAGGTGGTGAAATGACCCTTTCATCTGGTCATAGCTTTATGGATGAAGGAGGAACACTCTCTTTGACATCAGGATCAGTTTCATCACTAGATGGAAGAAGTGGAAGTATTAAAGTTTCTTCAGCTTCTGTTTCAGGTCATAGTGGTAGTGTAACTTTATCAAGTGGATCAGCAACATTATCATCTGGTGATCTCAAGATTATGAGTGGGGATAGCATTGACTCAAATGCAGGAGATATCTCAGTACAAGGTGGATCTGGTACATCTATAGGCAGTGGTGTATCAATTGGTAGTGGTAATGCTTTAGCAATTGGTAGTAAAGGTGGACTTCTTCACTTAGAATCTGGTTTGGGAACAACTGGAGGTGATATTTCTATTCAAAGTGGTGTTGGATTGTCTGGTTCATCTGGATCAATTCACATTGGTGTATCATCCAACACAAACACAGTTGGTGGAGGATCAATTTCTCTTGAGGCTGGATCTTCTGAAAGAAATGGAGCTGCTGGTGACATTGATATTCGAGGTGGTTCATCCGAAGAAAGTGGTGGAGTTGTAAGAATCTCTGGAGGATCTTCATCTGGAGTTGGTGGTTCAAGTATAATTTCAAGTGGTTTTAGTATCAGTGATTCCAGTGGGGTAATATCAATTTCTTCTGGAGAAGGAACATCAAAAACTGGTGTAATTAGTATTTCCACAGGTTCTACTTTGGTTGGACGATCTGGTGATATTCGATTAGAAACTGG
>CALMBI010000143.1 GCA_937860115.1 uncultured Arcobacter sp.
AGTTATTGCAGATTGATATTATAGAGTTTTTTGATGGTGTTTCTCAAAGAAAAAATAGTTCTGCTACGATGTAAAACTCTATTTAAATATTGCTATGAGCATTTTATACTTCTTAAAAAAAATGATAAATAACTGGACATACGGACACCCCTATAGGGTTGTGTCCTGTCCTGTCCAGATTTATACAGTTATGTTTTGGATGGACAAATGTGGAAATTTCCATAAATGTCCAGCTTGTCCACTTACTAAGAGTATTTGAAAATACAATCTTCATTGATAAGGATGTAGTTGTCATACTCTGTTAAATATTTATTTTTGATAAGTTCTTTTTTATACCTATCGTATTTTTTTCTTTTAGCATCATATACTTTTGTTGGGTCATCATCTTTTGAAGTTGATTGCAACACTTTAAAAATATCTTCTTTTAGTGCTTTGTCTATTAGAATACATTTACCTTGAGTGATGTTTTCTCTTTCCTTAAACTCTTTTGGAATATCAATGCCACGACTTTCTACAGCTAGTCTTATTATCCCAATCATATCAGTTTGCTCACGATTAAGATATCTTTTGTTCTCTTTCATAGTGTGTTCTACATTGACTGGGACTAAAGAACTTAATCCGTTAAAATCTAAATCTATTGGTATTAGATTAAAAGCCATAGTCTGGAAAGCTTCATCATCTTTTTGTTTGTCATTGGTAAGGGTAGCTCTTTTATCCTCTTGTCTCTCAACCTTAGCACTCCAATCAGCACCAGCAAACCTTGAGGTTGTACCTCTTGATTTATCAGCATTTACTCCTGAGTGATGCACCCATAGAATAAAGTTTGATAAAGGTTTTAGCTTTGAATCTAAGTTGTTAAGAATAACTGCCCAATCATCTGCACTATCTTCTCTAGCACCAGCACTATTACGATGCAATGTATCAAAAATAATTAAAGCAATTTTTTCTTCATTGGTTTCTAGCTTAACATCATCCAATAGAACCTTGAGTTCATCGAGATTATATAGATTACTTGGTTTTGGAAATACTAAGAGATTATCTGTTTCAAGCCCATAATGTATTGATAAGGCTTTAATCCTTTTTGCTACTCCTTTTGGAGCTTCTCCAGCTACATAAACAACTTTGCCTTGCTTGGTTTCAAACCCATGCCAACTTGTCCCACAAGCGATACAAAAAGCCATGTCTAACATGATAAAGCTTTTGTAACTTCCACTTGCACCCCAGAGTTCCCCTATGCCATCTTCTGGTAATATATTTTCTATAAGCCAATTTGTTTCTGCAATATTTTGCATAAACTCGTTGGCTGGTATTAGGTGTTTTGGTTTTGCTATTGCTTCCATACCAACTCCTTTTTTATGAGTTGATATGTTTGTTTATAGCTACAACCATTTATCTCTGTAAGCTCTTGTATTCGCTTTGCTACACGGTATTCCAGTTCTTCGAGTTTATATAATATTCTGGGACTCAAAGTATCTCTAGTGTTAACACCCTCGATTACTTCTATGTTTAAAACTTTGTTAAGAAGTTTACTATAGTTCATAATTCTTGTTTGAACAAAATTATCATAAGCTTTACCTTCAGCTATCCTTTGGGGTAGTTCATATTTTTCAATGGCATTTGTTAAAGCAACTCTTGCTGGTTTTGTTTCACCTCTAATAGTTTGAACTAGACTATTGTTTTTATTTACCTGTAATGTGGTTAAAACTTCTGATTTTTTGTGAAAT
>CALMBI010000144.1 GCA_937860115.1 uncultured Arcobacter sp.
TCTATCATCTTTTTAAAATCATAAAAGGCTTTTGTTTTTCGTAATTTTCCATCACGATTATCGACTAAACCATATCCAGCAGAGATAAGCTGATGCCAAAAAACTTTTTCCACTTTACCCATTTTTGAAACAATATCAAAATACTCTAGCATAAAAGTAGCATATTCCTCTTCACTCACACACTCTAACTCAGAAGTAGGAGCATAAGGAGCAGTATTTTTGAGTGGCCAATTTGTCTCTGTAATATAAATCTTATCTTCACATTTTTTTGAAGTTCTGACAATAGTATCTAAAAATTCTACTTTATTTTTAAGGTCAAATAGCCCATATTGGGTATTTTTAGGGCCTCCACGACGATCAACATAGAGTAAACTTGCTAAACCATCAAAATGGATTTTAAAATTATTAAATAATGTTCGAATTGTAAAATGGTATTCAAAATCTATTACTGAAGAGCCTATAAGTTTGATTTGTTGGTATCTTTCATCTCGCACTTTTTGGATAGTTTGGAAAAATTCCAAATACTCCTCCATACTTACAAATCCCCATTTTATTCGGTTTATTGCATTTCCTATCATAAATTCAGTCGTAACTTCACTAAACTTTTCAAACACTATTTTGATGTCATTTGCTAAAAGTGCTTGATTTTCAATATGTTCCCTACTTTGTATCACACAAAGAAGTATCTCTTTATCATCTCCCTTGTGCTTGTCACTCTCTTTGAGAAATGACTTAGCAAACTCTACATATGTATCAATATTTTGTATATTTGAGAGAAAAAATCGAATTTGAAGAGATTTCACACCAAGTTCTTCTACAAGTGCAACTTGCTCTTTTCCTTTGTCAAGATTAACACAAAGACCGTAGAATAATTTTGAATTATTAATTTTGAATTGTGAATGAGTATTTTTAAATAAAAATTTTAAAAACAGATATGGAAACAAAAATATATTGGTACAAAATAGTTTCAGATAATCTCCAAAATGCCCTTTTCGTAAAAGCTTTTTATCTGCTCTTTTAAGAACTTCAGGTTGGTCTGAGGGATGCCAAGGGTAGTTTTGAAATATCATATAAGTTCTATCATCCTATTTTCTACAATTTTCAAAAAATCTTCCCCATACCCTTTGGGTATTTCAAAATTATTTTGACAACTTTCACTACTTATCGTTCCCCATCTTTTACTACTTGCAAAGAGATTTTCTCCAAAAAAAGAGAGTGTATTTGTATTTGTAAGCCCAGCAAGATGCATAGGTCCTGTTGAAGTACTTACAAAGAGTTTTGAAGTTGCTATAAAAAGTGTAAAATCCCAAAGTGAGCTAAAATCATCTCGAACAATCGCAGGAAAATCAAGATTTGAAGTGATATATTCTTTTGAAACATCATCATCTGGTCCAAAACTAAAAATAATTTCACAAACTTTACTAGCTTCTTTTGCCAGTTTTAAGTACTCATCTAAAGTGATATTTCCATCACTACTTCCCCCAAATCCAACATGGAAAATCACCCTATTTTCTTTTTCCACTTCAACTTTTAAAAGTGGCTTTTGAAATGATAATTGCAAATTGTTATCGAACTGTTTTACCAAATCAAGATTGTATTCCCATTCCCTTTTTTCAACTCTACTTCTTCTTTGTTTTAAAGTACGATTGAAAAATATTTGAGCTAATTTTGTTGCTGGTGCAATTCTTACAGGCACTCTAGCCAAAAACAAACAAAGTCCAAGATGATTATCTATAAAAGCAGAGATACTCACATCGGGTTTTATCTTATTGATTCTTGAAAGCAATGTAAAACTATCATCGCTATATTCGATAACGTCATCGATAAAATCCATTTTTTGTGCAAGTGACACATTAACTTTACTTACTAACATCACTATTTTATGACCTGTTTGCTCTTTAAGCACTTTGCACATAGGCAGTGCTGTGATAAAATCCCCTATTTTGTCGTGTCGTGTTACGAGTATTGTTAGTTGTTTATTTTGCAACATATCCTCCAGTTTTTTTAGAACCAATATATTCAATTTTATCATCATTTTTAAGTTGCTTTAACCATCTTTCAATATTTTTTATTGAAGTATTTAAATCTTTAGCAAAAAGTGTTGACCGTGAATTTGGCTTTTGAACTATTAAATTGTAAAGCAAATTTATTCCCTCATTTATTCCCTCATTTATTCCCTCATTTACACTTCTGTCTATACTATTTTCATTTATAGGGAATACCATCCGTAAAAAATTAGCACTAAAAATAAAATTTTCTTTTGGACAAGATACCAAAATTCTTGGCATTCCTGAACCCAGTTGTTCCACCATATCAAGATCTTTGTAAATTCTCATTATCTCTCTATTGATGGGATTAGAATAACCTGCAAAGAAATCTTCCTTATTGACGATAGTAGAAATTCCTCCAGCTGAAGTTATCTCTAACCTATCACTAAATATCTCAAAAGTTGGTGTCAATTCCCTTGTGTAGTCATTGTGTACTATTGCATTTATAACAGCTTCTCTTAAAGCCACACTATCCCAAATTCTTTGTTCTATCCTTTTCATTGAAGTAATTTTTGCAAATGTTTTATTTTCTATCTCTAACTTTTCTAAAACTCTTTTTGTAGCTTTAATAAGGGAACAATAACCATATTCATTATTTTCTATCAAATCAATTTTGTCAGTCCCTTTATATTTTGCTACTTTTATAGAAGTGCCATTAGTATCTGCAAAAAGATATGCTACATAGTTATAATATCCATCGTCAGTCAAAAGTTCTAAATTAGAAGCAAATTTTTCATTGAGTTTTAGCCCTTTCTCTTCATAATAAATCTTCAATTGTTCAAATGTCAAATCTTGCCTATGAGATTTAATTTTATTAAGTGAATTTCTTGTTCGTCTTGAAAATAATTCATCAATCATAAAAGTACTCATAGGTTCACTCGCACTCCCTATTCGTATAAAACATCCTCGAGTAGACATTCCTTGTTTTTTTAAATAATATGGTTTTTCTCTACCACTTGCCACAATGATTTTAATAAAACTCTTTTGTTCTTTATGTTCTACAATAATATCAAAAAGCCCCAAGCAAGATGGTTCAATATTGTGCTTGAGTCTATCTTTTATCTTCAGTTGCAACTCATCCAAATTATCACATCCAACAATATTTCCATCATTATCAATTCCAATATAAATTATTCCACCTTCATGATAATTTAAAAAGGCAACCACTTCCTTTTCGAAAATATCAGTCAGTGTTTGTTTATACTCTATTCTATTCGTTTCAATCATCATATCTCATAGGATTATTTTTTAGCTCTTTGTTTAGTTCATACAGTTTGATATATTTATAAAAATTTGTTGCCATATGGGAAAATGCAATCACAAGTCCAGCATAGCCATCTAAAAAACCTCGTTTGAAAAAGTATGTTTTTATAAATGAAAATTTTGCATTTAAAGCTGCTTTTAG
>CALMBI010000145.1 GCA_937860115.1 uncultured Arcobacter sp.
AACAACAATCGTAAAAGAGGAAAGTTACTTTTTTGCTCTTTCAAAATACCAAGACAAACTTCTCAAACTCTATGAAGAAAATCCTTCATTTATCCTTCCAAAAGCAAAAGCAAAAGAGATTGTAAATTTTGTAAGTGGTGGATTAAATGACCTATCAATTAGTAGAACTTCTTTTGATTGGGGTGTAAAACTTCCAGCTTCTATGAATGATGATAAACATGTAATGTATGTTTGGCTCGATGCACTTTTAAACTATATCACAGCACTTGGATATGGAAATGATGAAAAAAATATGGAATTTTGGCCAGCAAATATTCAGTTAGTTGGTAAAGATATCCTTAGATTTCATGCTATTTTTTGGCCAGCATTTTTGATGTCACTTGACCTTCCTATGCCAAAACATATAGCAGCTCATGGTTGGTGGACTAGAGATGGCGAGAAAATGTCTAAATCAAAAGGAAATGTCGTTGATCCAAAACAAATAGCTGATGCTTATGGACTTGATGCATTTCGATATTTTATGCTTAGAGAAGTACCATTTGGACAAGATGGAGATTTTTCACAAAGAGCTTTGATGGATAGAATCAACTCTGATCTTGGAAATGATTTAGGAAATCTTCTTAATAGAATCATTGGAATGAGTGGAAAATATTTTGATTATGCGGTAACAAGCGCTGATGTTTTAGCGTTTCATCAAAAAGAGATCGATGAAGTAAATAGTTTACTTAGCTCTAGTGAAGAGTATTTGTATCATCTTCAAATTAACAAAGCTTTAGAGGAGATTTGGAAAGTATTAACAATTGGAAACAAGGCGATTGGAGACTATGAACCATGGAATATGATGAAAGAGGGAAAAACGAAAGAAGCGATGGCTTTAGTTGCTCTTATCACCAATATTATGGCAAAAGTTGCAGTACTTCTAAAATCAGTTCTCCCATCAAAAGTGGCTGAGATTGAAAAATCACTTGGTATTACAATTGATACAGAATGCTATAATAAACTTATCAAAAATAAAGAGCTTATTGGTAATACAACAATCACTAAAGTAGATGCTCTTTTCCCTAGAATTGAAGAGGAACTTATCCCAACGGCTGAGTCTCACTCAACTGTAACTGAAAGTGCCGAAAAATCTTGCGAAACTCCAACCAAAGAACAAAAAATTGGAAAACAAGAGGATGCAAATCTTATCACGATTGATCAGTTTTTTGGTACAACTTTAAAAATAGGAACAATAGTAGAAGCAGAAGAAGTTCCAAAATCAGCAAAACTTTTAAAACTTCAAGTTGATCTTGGAGAAGGGAGTAATAGACAAATTTTAGCAGGTATCAAAGAGTATTATAGTGCTGAGTCTCTTATTGGAACACAAGCTTGTGTTGTAGCGAATCTAAAACCAGCTAAACTTATGGGGATGGAGAGTGAAGGGATGTTGCTTGCTGCTAAAGATGAAAATGGACTTCATCTTTTAAGACCAGAAGCTCCTAAAAAATCTGGAACAAAAGTTAGCTAAGAAGTAAGAAACAAGTGAAAATATCTTCTATCGTTGATATTACTGGGGGAAAATTAGTCAATTCCCCAGCCATCTCATTTATCACTCAAGCCCATACGAATCTCAAAAAAGTCTCAGATGGAGATCTTTTTATCTCATCAAATATAAATGATATCAATGATGCTATCAAAAAAGGTGCATTTGGAATTATTTTTGATTTTGAGTTAGAGATTAGTCAAATCGATAATGAGATAGCTTGGATAAAAGTTGATAATATCGATTTAGCTATTACAAAACTTTTACGATTTAAGTTAGCAAATCTTCAACTAAAAAGCTTTCAAGTTGATTTTATAGCGTATGAATTTATCAATGTTTTAGCAAATAACAATAAAAATATCTATTTCTTAGATCAACCTTCAAGTAGTTTAGAACTTCTTCAAAATATAGAAGAGAATGAGATTTTAGTCTCAGCAAATCATAGTTTTTTAGAAAAAATCTATCCAAAAAGCAAACCTCTTGAGATTGAAAATAGTGAATTTAAAAATCTTCTTATCCACTCAATATTTGAGACTTCATTTTTATTTCAAGATGAATATTTTTATAAAATTAGAGTACCTTATATCTATCTCAATCACCTCTTAACAGTAAAAAAAATATTTGGACTTGAAACAATTGAATTTGGAAAACTCAAAAATCTCTCTTTTATGCAACCTATTTTTATCAATAAACAAAATCAAATCGTAGATTACGGAAGATCAAATAGATTTATTCTCACTTGCGAACATGAAGAGATGAGTAAAATAGAGATCGATTTTATTAAAATTATATTCAAATATGGGAAAATGGATAGCTTTGATTGCTTTGAAAAAACAGAAAATGAGATCTTTTTATCTATTGTTACAACCAATGCTCACTGCATCTATCTTATCAATACAACCAATAAAAATATTATTGATATTCTCAAAAAAAATGAAACAATGGAACAAACACTTTTTTAGATGCAAGGCTATGTACTCAATATCACAAAAGTACGTGATGAAGATTTAATAGTCACTATCTTAGGAGATAATCATGTCTATAGAGCCTATAGATTTTATGGTGCTAGGCACTCCCATATTCATGTTGGATTTAAAATAGATTTTGAGCTTGAAGTCAATATCAAAAGCACTATTCCAAGACTTAAAGATGTGATCCAACTAGGATTTCCTTGGCTTCTAGATAGCAAAAAACTCTATCATTGGCAACTCTTCATCAAACTTTTTTATCACCATCTCAAAGATGTAGAGGAGATTGATGATTTTTATTTTCAACTTCTAGATCATTTGGTTGAGCGAATCACAAAACAAAATCCAAAAAGAGCTATTGTAGAGAGTTATGTCAAACTATGTGAATATGAGGGGAGACTTCACGATGATTTTACTTGTCTTTTATGTGATCTTGAGATAGAAAATGAGATCTCAATTGTAAGAGGATTTCTCACAACTCATCCAACATGTAGTTATTCTAAAAGTTTTGATATCAAAAAAATCAAAGAGCTTTTTCACAACAAATCACTTATAGATTTTGATGAAGATGAAGTTGATTATTTTTGGAGTATCATAATGCAAGGACTTTAAAATGGATAAATATGACTACTACGCAAAAGAATTGGAAGCTATAAAAAAATCAAATAGATTTCGAACTAGAAAACTCTACAATAATGATTTAATAGACTTTGCTTCAAACGATTATTTGGGCCTTGGAAACAAAAAAAAACTGTTTAAAAAAGCTTATAAACTTCTTCAAAAAGAGAATCACTTTGCTCCAAAATCATCACTTTTAGTCAATGGTTATCATCCAATCCATCAAAAATTTGAAAAACTTTTAGCAAACACTAATGGTTTTGAAAAAGCAATTGTGATAGGAAATGGTTTTTTAGCCAATATTTCACTTATTGAAGGATTGGTACGAAAAAAAGATATCTTATTTATCGATGAAGAGTATCATGCAAGTGGTATGCTTGCTACAAAACTTGTTGATAATGTGACTTCATTTTTGCATAATAACTATGCTGATTTGGAAGAAAAAATCAAAAATTTTAGAGAAATGAACAAAAATGGAAGAATTATTATCGCTATAGAGGGTGTTTATTCTATGGGTGGTGATATTGCTCCAAAAGAGTTTGCCCTCCTTGCAGAACAATACAATGCCCTTTTAATCGTTGATGAGGCACATAGCAGCGGAGTGATTGGAGATAATCTCCTTGGATGGTACGATTATCATAATATCAAAATTCAACCAAACCATATCAAAATGGGAACACTTGGAAAAGCGTATGGGAGCTATGGTGCTTATATCTTAGCATCAAATCATATTATCACTTTTTTAGAAAATAGAGCAAAAGCGATCATCTATACAACAGCTCCTTCTTTATTTGATGTAACGCTTGGCTATGTAGCTCTTCAATATATCATTAAACACAAAGCAAAATTGCTCAAAAAAATAGCCTTGCGTACTCAGATCGTAGAAGATATTTTGGATATCACTCCATCTAGTCTTATCCTCCCAATCATTATCAACGACAATCAAAAAGTACTTAATATCCAAACTAAACTAACACATAGAGGTTTTGCGATAGGTGCAATACGACAACCAACCGTACAAAAAGCGATTCTTAGAGTGATACTAAAACTTGATATCAAACCAAAAAAACTTCATAAACTACTTTTGTTCATCAAAAATGAACTAAAAAACTGAAACTTTTTAGAGAGAGAAAAAGAAGAATTTTAAGGAGATTTGTTGTCTTTTTGTAATACACTTTGTGTCATTATATTTTATTATTTTTAGAGGAAATTTTATTTGAAATACATCATTGTTTTATTTTTTAGTTTTCTATTTTTCAATATACAACTAGAAGCAAATACGGATACAAAAATCAAACTACAACTTCAATGAAAATATCAGTTTCAGTTTGCTGGATTTATTATGGCAAAAGAGCTTGGATACTATAAAGAGAATGGTTTGGATGTTGAGATACTTGAGTACAACAATACAAATAGCATCAAAGATTTAGAAGATGGGAAAATCGATTTTGCTATCAATAACAGTTTATTAGCATATCATGATAAAAAATTAAACAAAGTCACCCTACTCGCTACTTATTTTCAAAGATCGCCACTTATTATCATTACACAACCACAGATCAAATCAGCACTTGATCTTAAAGAGAAAATAATTATGATGAGTGAAAATAATCTTTACAATAGCTCGCTTTCGATTATGTTAGAATATTTTGGGATCAATACAACAAATGCCCATTTTATCCCACCTAGTTTTAATCTTGATGATTTTATCAACAAAAAAGTAGATGCATTTACAGGTTTTAGATCAAATGAACTTTTTGAGCTCAATCGTAGAGGTATCAAATACACTGTGATTGATCCTGTTGAATATGGATTTTCAACAAACGCAATCAATCTTTTTACTTCTCATGAAAAAGTAAAAAACAATCCAGAACAAATCGAACACTTTTTAGAAGCTACAAAAAAAGGATGGATCTATGCACTTGATCATATTGAAGAGGTGGCAAAACTTATCCATGAAAAATATCAACCAAACAAATCTTTAGAAAATCTCATCTATGAGGGGAAAGTTACAAAAGAATTGATGTTGCTAGATCTTTATGAGATTGGTGCGATCAATCATACTTTTGTGTTAAAAACATTTGAGCAACTCAAACGTTCAAACAAAATAGATGCAAATGAAACCTCTGAATATATTATGCTCCAACAAAAAAATGAAAACGATATAAAAGATCTTTTCTTTCTAATTATTCATAAACTATTACAAACACTCAATATTACAGTTGCGATCACATTACTTTTGATTATATTAGGACTTCTTTGGCTTAGAAGATATTGGCTTGATCGACTTCAAATTGAGATCGATAAACAAAATCTTATTCAAGAAAGATTTACATATGCTGTTGAGGGGAGTAATGATGGTTTATGGGATTGGAATATCAAAACAAATGAAGTCTATTATTCACCAAGATGGAAAGAGATCATTGGATATAAAAATAATGAGATAGAAAATCGTTTTGAGATATGGGAGAGACTTGTTCATCCAGATGATCTGCAACAAAGCTACAAACTAATAAGTGATCTCATCAATAGTGACAACAAAGAATTACAATTTAATATTAAATTTCGAATGCTTCATAAGGATGGACACTATGTACCAATCCTTTCCCGTGCAAAAAAAATATATAATGAAAGGGATGAGCTTGTTAGACTTGTGGGAACCCATGTCGATCTTACTAAAATTGTTGCGATGGAAGATGCTTACAAAAGAGAACGTGACAAAAGTCAACTCTACCTTGATACAGCCGAAGTACTTTTGATTGCTTTTGATACAAAAGCAAATATAACTATGCTTAATAGAAAAGGTGAAGAGATTTTAGGCTTGAAAGAAGAAGAGATCTTAGGGAAAAATTGGCTTAGTTTGGATATCTTGAGTCATGAAATGAAAGAGTATCTTGGAGGTTTTTTCGCAAATGTTGAATCACTAAGTGAACTTTCTCATAAAACAATGGAATACTCAGTTTTTAATAAAAATAAAGATGAGATTATTTTAAATATCAGAACTGCACTACTGTATGATGATAATAAGAATATCATAGGGGTCTTAAGCTCTGGTGTAGATATCACAAAACAGATCTCTACAGAAAAAGAGCTCCAAAAACAAACAGAACAACTCTATCGATCAGAAAAAATGATCGCTATGGGTGAAATGATAGGAAATATTGCCCATCAATGGAGACAACCTATTACAGTTATCAGTAGCCTTGCTAGTGCAATCTCTTTTAAACAAGAGTATAATAGATTAGATACAAGTGAGATTATTCCATTGATGGATCAGATAGTTGCACAAACAAATTATCTTTCAAATACAATAGATGATTTTAGAAACTTTATTAAAGGTGATAGCTCAGAAAATCTTATCAATATGGTGAATCTCTTTGATAAAACACTCTCAATCACAGCACCAAGTTTGCATAGTAACTATATAAATATGATAACGCAAATTGATCCAGATGCAAATGCTGTAATTCATGAAAATGAACTTATGCAAGCACTTATCAATATTATTAACAACTCTAAAGACGTACTTATTGAAAATGATACAATAGAGGATAAATTGATTTTTATAGAAGTGCGTATGACGAAAGATCATTGTGAAATCAAAATCAAAGATAATGGTGGAGGGATCAAACCAACAGCTATCAATAGACTTTTTGAGCCATACTTCACCACTAAACACCAATCCCAAGGAACAGGCCTTGGACTATCGATGACACATAAAATCATCACAGAACTGCATCATGGGACGATAACTGCTTCCAATGTCACTTTTACATATCAAAACAGTGAATACACTGGTGCTTGTTTTACTATATTGATTTAATACATTTTGCTTTTGAGAGTTAAAAACTAGATACGTATAAGAACTCTTTTGTTAAAAGAGTTCTTTAAAAGATTAGATTTTCATTTTAAATATTTTAACAAGTGGTGTTAAAAGTGTAGGTTCAAAATATCTATCATCAATTTGTTCTAAAACAAATAATTGAAAATATGTAGAATTATAAGTCTCTTCATCAACAACTACAAACTGTCTATAATTAGCCATAAATATCACATTTAACTCACCATCAAATGATATATTTTGCACATTTACATCTAGTTTATTTTGTGAAATATATTGTGTTTTAACAAATCGTTTGATTTTAATAGTATTTTGTCCAACTTGAAGTGTTGCATCTTTTTTCAGTAATTTGATCCCTTGACCTAATTCAATTGCTTCATTGTTTTCATTGAAATTTGTAGTTTTATAGAAAAATGGATTTTTACCCATCATACCACTCATAAGATCAATATTTGAAAAAAGTTTGACAGTTGGATAGATATTGAGCATATTATTTGGTAAAAAGAGATACACATCTCTTGTTTTTGGAAGCATTTTTACATCACCTGTAAGTGCAACTAAAAAATCATTTGCATCTGTATAACCATTATCTAAAGTCATAGATGCAATATTTGTTCTATTAATATCACTATCTTCTTTTGTAGCTACTCTTTTAAAACCTTTTTCTTTTGCTTCATTGATCTCTTTTCGTTGTTTGAATTTTTTCTCAGTATATTCAACATCGAGTCGTATTATTTTTGCTGCAACATCTTGTGGATTTGTAAGAGCAAAACTTGTAGCAAAATTCACATCTCCTTCGTGTTTTCCACCATCTGTGAGTGTTTTCACATCTGCATAATACCGAATAGGATACCCATAGTCCCACCATCCAACTACATAGTCTTCACGTGAAGCGATATTTTTTAATTGATCAAGGACAACTACTTCATCTTTAGAAAATACAGTCGGCACTTTGTACTCTTGAACATGTTTAATATTTGGAAAAAGTACACCTGCAGATAAAACTGAAGCGATCACTACTTTCATCACTCTATTTTCTTTAGCCATAAGTGCAGCAAGCTCAACAATTAAAAATCCAATCCCAAGCCCCATAACAGGAACAGCATACACCGTAAATCTTAGTCCTCCAACAATTGCTAAAAATCCAAGCCCAACAAGTGGAAGTCCTAAAAGCATAATAGGAAATCTAATAGTAAGCCAAATATACCCTATTACTGAAGCTATAAAAGTGATCGTATGCCCACTAATTCTTTCACTAAATGTAGAAAATGGTATTTGTCCGGCTTCTCTAACTGTTTGTGCAACTGTATAAAAATGGAGTTTAAGATCACTTCCTGTTGCCAAGGTAGCATCTTTAAATACATAAGCTTTTAATTGATTCCAAATAGGATCAAATCCACCAGTAGCAAAAAATGTAATGAGCGCAGCTATAAAAATATATTTTAGATATTTATAAAATAATTCTTCCTTTGTTTTCAGAATAACAAATAACAAAATCACAATCCCAATTCTATATGTGATATCAAGTCCCATCATTGAAAATACAATAAATGTTAAAAGTAAAAAGTTGTAATTAAAATCTTCTTTTTTAATATATTGATAGATCACATAAAGCCCAATCAATCCAGCAAATGCAAATTCTAAACTATAACTTGATGGATACCACCATCTATAAGCGATAATATCAACTGCAGCAAAAAGAATATATTTATCCTCTTTAGTTCTCACAGCCCAGATAAGTGACCAAAGTAAAAGAGTTGGAAATACTATATTTAATAGATCTGTGTCATAATATCCAACCATTGTTCGATTATAGTAACTATGAGCTATCGAAGCTACGAGCGCTGCGATCAGTCCAACCTCAGGCTTTTTTATACTATACCCTATCAGTACAAGTGGAATAACAAGTAATGATCCAAAAAATGCTGGCATATAAAATATAACTGTTTCAAATTGAAAAGGTAATACTTTAATAAGCAGTGCAGTTAAAATAGCAGCAGCACCTTCCACACCTGAAAGATCATTTTCTTGATGACTACCAGCTATCAAATCTCTAGCACCTTCTGCCCAAAGATACCCATCATTGGTATTTATCATAAATTCATTATTGAATTTAAACTGCTCCGTATCTTTAAAAGTATCGACCCAAATA